>NZFT01000002.1 GCA_002690755.1 Phycisphaerae bacterium | reverse complement strand
GGGCGGCCATGCGGTGGGCGCGTTCGAGGTCCCGGGTCCAGATCGAGCAGGCGAGCCCGTACGGGGTCGCGTTGGCCCGATCGACCGCCTCTCCGTGGGTGTCGAAACCCTGGATCGTCACCACCGGACCGAAGATCTCCTCCTGATTGGTCCGGCAGTCCTGGTCGAGTCCCATGAAGACCGTCGGCTCCAGGAAGAAACCGTCCTTGACGCGATCGGGCAGATGACTCGGGCGACCACCGCCGCAGGCGACGGTGCCGCCCTCGGCCTTCGCCCGTTCGATCGCCGCTTCGACCTTCTCCCGATGATCGGCGGAGACCAGCGGCCCCAGGTCCGTCTCGCTGTCGAGCGGATCGCCGACCTTGAGTCCCGCGACCGAATCGAGGAAGCGGGAGACGAAGGCCTTCATGCGATCCCGATGGACCAGGATCCGCGAGCTGCAGGTGCAGATCTCGCCCTGGTTCTGGAAACACGACCGCACGATCGTCGGCATCGCCGTCTCGAGATCGGCGTCCTCGCAGATCACCACCGCGTTCTTGCCACCCAGCTCGAGCGACATCCGCTTGAACATCGGTCCCGCGGTCGCCGCGATCCGGGCCCCGGTGGACGTGCCGCCGGTGAAGGTGATGGTCGGAACGTCCGGATGCTCGACCAGTCGCTGCCCCACCACGTCGCCGCGACCGTGCACGACGTTGAAGACACCCGGCGGGAACCCCGCGTCGATCGCGAGTTGTGAGAGCCGGAACGCGGTGAGCGGCGTGATCTCGCTCGGCTTCGCGACCACGGTGTTTCCCGTGGCGAGGGCCGGCGCGATCTTCCACGTGAAGAGATAGAGGGGCAGGTTCCACGGCGAGATGCACGCCGCGACGCCCCGCGGACGATGGAGCGAATAGTTCAGCCCCATGCCTCCGAGGTCGTACGCCTCGGATTTCGCGTGAAGGATCGCCCCCGCGAAGAACCGGAAGTTCGACGCCGCCCGCGGAATCTCGAGATCCCGGGCCAGCGCGAGTGGCTTGCCGTTGTCATCGGTCTCCATCCGGGCGAGTTCGTCGACGTTGGCCTCGATCAGGTTCGCAAGCCGGTTGAGACAGCCCGCGCGTTCCAGCGCGGGAAGTCCGCCCCAACCGGAGAACGCTTCGCGGGCCGCGGCGACCGCGAGGTCCACCTCTTCCGCGGTGCCGACCGGGACGGTCGCGATGGTCTGCGCCGTCGCCGGGTTCACCACCGGCATTCGATCAGGCTGCATCGAAGGCTCGAGCATCTGCCCGGACCGGAGGTTGGTGATCTCGATCATCGCGTTCGGGTCGCCGCTCATGACTGCACCACCCGACCCCCGTCGACCGGAAGATTGACGCCGTTGACGTACCCACCGGCGGGCGAGGCGAGGAAGAGCGCGGCCGCGGCGATCTCCGCCGGTTCGCCGATGCGGCCCGCGGGAATTCCCGCGACGGCCTGGCTTCGGACATCGTCGACGGTGTTGCCGCCCCGACGGGCCTTTCCTTCGAACAGCGCGGCGAGGCGGGCGGTGTCCGTGAAGCCCGGCAGGATGTTGTTGACCGTGATGCCGAATCCCCCGAGTTCAACCGCGAGCGTCCGACCCCAGTTCGCGACCGCGCCCCGGATGGTGTTGCTCACCCCGAGCCCCTTGATCGGCGTCACCACCGACGTCGAGATGATGTTGATCACGCGGCCGTAGCCGGCCTCCCGCATGCCCGGCGCGAACGCCTGCACCAGTGTTTGTCCGCAGGCGAGGTGCATCTCGAAGCCCTTGAGGAAGTCGGTGGGTTCCGCGTCGACCGCGAATCCGGCCGCCGGGCCGCCGGTGTTGTTGATCAGGACGTGCACCGGACCGTACTCGGCGGCGTACCGATCCGCCGCGGTCTGGACGGCCCGCCAATCCGAGAAATCGACGCAGAGCGTCCGGTGCTGCTGGCCGGCGGCGACGGTCAACGCGGACCGCACCTGCTCCAGGCCGTCCTCGTTGCGGCCGACCAGCGTGACGGACGAGCCCGCGGCCGCGAACGCCTCCGCGATCGCCCGGCCGATGCCCTGGGTGCTGCCACAGACGACCGAATGCCGGCCGGCGAGCGAGAAGTCGATGGAAGTCGGATTCATGGCGAGGAGCGTACCGGACGTCGAGGTTCGGGGCGGGGCGCGGGCGGTCGCGGGCGTACCATGTGGACATGTCGGTGCTTCGTTCCATCAATCGTTCGCCGGGCGGCATCCCCAAGACGTCGATTCCCACCGCCTCCGTGCACGCGGCCGGGATCGAGGGGGACGGTCACGATCACGAGAAGCACCGGACCCCGGTCCAGGCGATCTCCCTGATCGATCTCGAACTGCTCGAAGCGATCGCCGACGAGACCGGGATCCCGCTCGCGCCCGGCGACCTCGGTGAGAATCTCACCGTCGCCGGCGTGGGGGTCCAGCTCCTGACCGCCGGCGACCGGCTTTTCTTCGACGGCGGCGTGGCCCTCGAGATCACCCGGGTACGGCCCCCCTGCTACGTGCTTGATTCCATCTCGCCGGAGTTCAAGCGGATCCTCTGGAATCGGATCGGCATGTACGCCCGGGTGCTCGAGCCCGGCATGCTCGCCGCCGGCGCCAAGATCACTGCGGAACGCTCAGGCGACGGGCCCCGACCCCTGGTCCGGGTCCCCGGTGCAGGCTGCGCCGACGGCGCGGCCTTCGCGGCCCGGGTGCTTGCGGATCGAGCGGCGGAACCGGTCGTCGCCACCTCACCGGAAACGCCGGCATGATCCGTCTCGAACCACCGAAACCCTGGCCGTACGCCGCGGTGATCCTCTCCGGCGGGGCCAGCCGACGGATGGGCGTCCCCAAGGGCGGCATGATCCTCCCCGACGGCCGAAGCATGGTCGAACGCATGCGCGACATGCTCGCCGGCTTCTGTCGGCAGGTCGTGATCGCGGGGTCGCCGCACGGACTCGTCGGTCACCAGACGATCGAGGACCTTCGACCCGATGCCGGTCCGCTCGCGGCGATCGAAGCCGCCCTCGCGAGCGACATCTCCCCGCAATACCTGATCGTCCCCTGCGACCTTCCGCTTCTTCCCGCCGGCCTGCTCGCCCGACTGCTGGTCGGTGACGACGACGGGATGGCGTGCTTCACCTCGTCCTCGGAACCGCGGGTGCGTGGTCTTCCCTGCCGGATCGGAAGCGACTGCCTGGACGTGGTGCGCGACATGCTCGACGCCGATGATCGCGCGGTGCATCGCCTCGTCGAGCGACTCGGCCCCGATGCCACTCGGGTGCCACTCGCGGATCGCGAGCGACTGCTGCTCTGGAACGTGAACACCCCGGAGGACTTCGAGGAAGCGTGCCGCCTGATGCGATCCGATCCACCGTCCGAAGGTTCCTGAAGCCGGGCGAAACCGTCCGACCCCGAATGCGGGGCTTCAAGGGCGAGTAAAACAGAATTGAACGGTCATGGAAGGCGTCGCAGCCCCGATGCTCTGCCGGATGTTCTCCGTGACCTGCATGCTCATCCCTTCCGCGACCGGCAAGCCTTGTTCGCGGAGCATCGACTCGGGATCGACCATGAAGCGGTCCTTGAAGGCGTCGTCCCTCCAGTACCCGTCGAACAGTCGCCAGAGCGGCGGGCGGCCGGCGTCCGACTCCGAGGATCCGGCCTCCGGATAGTCCGGTCGCAGGAAGCGGATGTGAACCGTGATCGAGGGTGGTCCGACACCGATGCTCCGCCTTATGCGGTCGACGACCTTCACGTCCATGCCGTCATCGACCGGCATGCCGTGCGCGGCAAGAACCGGGATCGGATCACGCACGAAACGAGCCTTCAGCTCATCGTTCTTCCAGCACATTGCGACGAGCGACACGAGTCCGCCATTTTCCTGCGACATTGCAGTTTCTTCTCGGGGGCCTCAGGCGGATTTTCAAGAACCGTTTCCGCGTCGGAATCGAGCGTACTTGAATCACCGATGGTATCGACGACCGATCCGTGAGTCGCCACCTCGGATGCGATTTTTCGTACACCACGTCGTCGAGCCGCGTTCGCTGCGAACCGACATCGGCAGGAACCGTTCCCTCCAACGCTCGGTCGCCGGCATGACCGCGGAATGGAAAATCCCGCCGATCCCTCCGTGACGACCGACGACTCCTGAACTCAGGGACGCAGGAGCAGCAGATCGCTTCCGTCGTCGTCGAGCAGCGACAGCGCCGTCCAGATCAGTCCGCCGGTGCCCTGGAAGAGCCCCACCCCCATCACGGAAGGTTCGGGCGTGACCCGGGGGTCGAGCGAACACGCCACGACCCCCATCGATCGCTTTCGATCGAACAATCCGGGTTCGTCGAGCAGTCGATCGAGCGTCTGGTGCGCGAGGATCCGTCCGGTCAGGCCGCAACAGAGGTGCACTCGACCGGGGACCGTGCTCGGACGGACGGTCTCCATCGCGAAATCGAGATCGTCCCGGAGCAGCGGGTCGTCGACCACCGCAAGCGCCGCGGCTCGGGAAAGCGCGATGCCTTCGGTGCCGGCACACCATCGATTCGCACCCATCGGTGCCTTCGAGCGTTCATTCGGATTCAACATTCGATAGTCCGGCCATCCCTCCGCCGGCGTCGCGCCACGCCATCCATGCTCGGCTTCGAACACCGACATCGCGAATCGCCGGAGGTCGGGGCGATCCAATGCGCGACCGGCCTCCAGGAGGGCGAGTCCGATTCCCGCCCGGCCATGTCCGAACCCGCAGAGCGGAATCGCGCCGCCGACCGACGTCTGCCAGCCGGGCCCACCGTCGTCCACCTGTCTGGCCACGAGGTGATCGGCGAGCCGACCCACGACCTCGTGCACCCCCGGGATCTCCTCCTCTTCAGCGAGCCTGAGCAGGAGGAGGATGTAGCCCGCGGACCCCGCAATAACATCGAAGCTCTGATCGTTGCGGATCGTCCGATCGGAGATCGACGTGGCGAGCTCACGGGCCGCGACCCGGTGGCCGCCGAATCCCTCGTGGCGACCGATCGCCCACAAACCCCCGACCAGACCGGCCCGCTGGAGCAGACCGCTCGGCGCACCACGGAGGAACTGTTCCCGCGTGGCGACCTGTTGCCAGATCGCGAACTCATGACCGAGCGCCGATCGCGCGAGGTCGAGCCAACGGCGGTCCCCCAGCACCCGATACGCTCGTTCGAAGAGCAGCGACAAGCCACCTCGTCCGGAGTAGACATCCGCGTCGAGCGGCGAGGGACGAAGCGTTTCGCTCTGGGGATCGAGCTCGAGGTCGATCCAGTTGTCGTTTCTGCCGGTGGATATCGCCTGATCGACGATCCCGTCCAACGCCTCCACCACGAGTTCGCGAAGCGGTCGTTGGGAGACGTGCGCCTCCACGTCATCAGGGCCGGGATCGGACGGCCTCCCATGAAGAATGCGATCAAGGCTCGCGACGGTGGTCCGATACGCGTCGCTCTGGAGTTTCAGCTGCATCCCGAGATCCTCGACCCCCATCCGCCCGATCTGCAAACGGGCCGATTCGACCGCGGATGACGACAGTGCAGCTTTCGGGAGTTCCGTCTGGCGTCCCGACTCCGAATCGACCACCCAGTAGGTCCGCCCCGCGCCCGTCGCGAGGAAGTAGGCGACATCGCCCGCGAAAAGGGCCGAATGCTCCGCGGCGACCAGTTCGACGGCCGTGGGGCGGCCGAGATCGACGCCGACCTCCATGCAGAGCGCGAGCCGATCGAGGGCGATCCAGCGATCGACACCGGATGCGAGATTGCTGGATTCACAGGATTCCAGCAGGAGTCGCATGTAGACGTTCGTCGCACGATTGAGCACCCGGACCCACGCAGCGCCCAGTTCGCCCACCGGCGATTCACCCGACGACCAGTGCGCAGCTCGTTCAAGGATCGATCGGTAGGCGGATTCGTAGCCCGACCTGATCGCCGCCTGCTGCGCGTGGTTCGAGATCGTGTCGCCGTTCTCGGCCCGGACCTGGGAATTGATCGTTTCGTCCACGCCGTCGGACGCGTCGGTGATCCACCGCTGAAAATCAGTGTTGACGTGCAGGAGCCGCCTCACCACGCGTTGCTGGCCCGCGTTGGCCTCCAGTTGGATCGCCCCCATGTTGCGCAGTTGCCGATCGTCGCCGAATCCCATCGCGTTCGGGAGCAACAACGTGCGCAGCACCGAATGCTCGATGATCTTCGCGGCCGCATCGGGCGTGGTGTTCGGATCCTCGATCAGCCCCGACGGCACGCTGACCGTCTCGAGGTCGATGGGCACCGGATCCTCGCCGTCCGCTTTCACGTTCTCCAGATGAAAGTCGTTTCCCTGCAAGGTGTGGATGATCGCGAGCAGCACGCCCATCCGTCGATAGAAACGACCGATCGCATCGGCATCGCGACAGGGCGTCGCATCGATGAATTCGGCCCATCCGTAGATCCCCCGGTCGATGGTGTGGGGGACGCGGAGGCGGAGTTCGGGACCGAGCGGTTCGTTCACCGCGTCGACGATCGAACGGAATGCGACGTCGACGCTGCAGGACCGGGGCTTGTAGACCAGACGAAGCCCGGATTCGAAACGGAGCATCGCCACGGTCCGACCGCCGTTGTGACTGTCACCCGATCCGAAGGAGAGCTCGGTCAACGCGCCCGGATCCACGCCACCCGCGAACTCGTCGCGGATGATCGCCCCGTCGGTCTCCAGTCGGTCGACGAATTCGGCCAGACCTCGTGCCCAGGCCTCCGCACGGGTCGCGAGGAGCCGGGCGAGGGCGGGAACTCGTCTCATCCAGGCCTCGGCGTGCGGGCCGATCATCTCGCGGACCGTGGCGATGTACGCATCTCGCGGCGGTGACGTCGAGAAAAGACCGATCGCGAAGTCGTTGCCGCTGTACCTGCCGAACCGATGTCGATCGAGGTCGACGATGTTCACGTCCCGAGCGAAGACGGCGAGCCCCGCCGCGAGTCGACGCTGCTGACGCTGAAGAAGTTCGGGCCCGAGCACTTCTTCGACGTCGGGACGACGCGCTCGAAGCCGCTCGGTCGCCACGTCCACCCATGGAACCAGGCCATGCTCGAAGGGAATCGACGTGTCCTCGTCCGAAGTGAGAAACGCCGCGAGCGGCAATCCGGACTCGTCGCACGGACCTCGCCAATCCTTCACCGCGGCCGCGATGTTCATCCACGGCTCGTGCGGGAGCGATCCGGCCGCGGCCTCGGCCACAGATCCCACCACCATGGCGAAGTCCGCTTCCAGAATGCCCAGGTCCGCCAGCCGATCATCGAGCGAGGCGCTCTCCGATCGTCCCAGCATGTTCCGCCAGCGATGGAGGACCTCGGCCGCGCGGCCGGGATCCGGCGTGAAGTGTTCGGGTGCGTCGCGATGCAGGGCGGCCCGTTCCGGGAGGTCGAGGCCGCCCGCGATGATCGCCCAGTCGAGATCGAGGTGACCTGACGATCTCTCTTGCACTTCGGATTCCATCTCGTGATTCCTCATTGCCCGGAGCGGGCCTCGCCGGATTTCCAGGAGAGCGACCACGCCGGCGCTGCCATGGTTCGAAGATCGTGTCTTGCGATCTCACGGATGATCCGGAGCCGATCGGGTCCGTCCTCCGCGAAGAGACCTTCCGTCGCTCGCTCGAGGTTTCCCGCGACCGCTTCGAGCACTTCGACGAGCTCCGGCACGGCCGATCGCTCCAGCGTCTGCACGTAGGTCCAGAGTCGGGCGTCGGACGCGACTTCGTGGTTTCGGATGCCCAATCCCTTCACGAAGAGATCCGCCTCGAACCGACCGATCGCACCCCCGAATCCCATGAGATCCGCGATCACCTCGTCGTGGACGTGCAGGCGGAAGCTGCCGAGCAGTCGAGCGGTCGCGTGATGGGTGAACTCGTGTTCGAGCCGGAGCCGCATCGACGCCGCGGTCCACGTCACCGCATCGAACTCGTCACCGACTTCCGAAGCAGCGAGCCCTGCATACGGTGCGGGATGAAGCAGGATCAGACGATCGTGAAAACTGGTGGCGTCCACCGCGCGGCGTCGCTGCATCTCCGCGGCCCAGTCGGCGGGTTCGTTTCCCGACGCGACAAAGGCCGACCGTGCGGCGCGGGCCCGGATCGGACTCGGAAGCCCGCTCACGTAGAGCGCGTGGACGTTCCGACCCACCGCCACCGGTTCGCATCGAGCACCGAGCGCGCGATACCCGCGCTCGAAGTCCTCCCTTGCCTCGAGAACCACCACCGGAAGCGCGCCGGCGGGGTGATCTTCGATCCGCCAGGAGACACCTTGCGGGTCGGCGAAGATCGACGCGGGCCTCACCGACCCGTCGGAGGGCTCCATTCGGCGCACCAGTCGGGCGTACGCGTCCGATGCGGACGCGCCCTCCGCGATCTCGATCTCGAACTGGGCCAGCGCCGCCACCAGCGAGGAGGCGGAACCCCCGTGTCGATCGTGATGGTCCCGCCACCAGTCGACGTGCGCCTCGTCCGGGTGGTCCGAATCGAAGCCCGAGGGATCCGTCGGTACGAACCTCGATTCGAGATAGTCATCGAGCGACTGCGGCGCCGGATCGGTCATCCATCGTTCTCCCGCGTGCCCGACGTGTTCGGAGGCTGCGGACGTCCGGCTGCGGGCGTCAAACGATCAAGCGTCTCCTCCAACGTGGGTCCACCGTTGTCGAGGGCGTTTCCAGTACCGGTCCGCAGCCCGTCCGCCGGTGATTCTCGATCCGGATCGGCGAGTCGTTCTCGATCCAGATCGTCGCTCCAGTCGACCGCGGCGTGGCCGAGCAGACATCCGGTGGCCTGGGCGAGATTCGCCAGATCGATCTGATAGTTGACTTCCACGGTCACCTGCTGGATCCGTGCGGTGTTGAGGGAAACGAGGGCCTGGGTGAGACTGCTGCTGGGAATCTCACCACGCTCGAAGAGGGTCTGATAGGCGTCGTAGAAACGGCCGGCCGCACGGACCTGGAAATCCGAGGCGATGATCGAATTCCAACCACCTTCGAGCGCATCGATCGCGTCGAGCACCTCCTGCGTGACGAGGATCTCCTGTTGCCGACGATTCGCGATGGACTGGAGTCGCTGCAGCACCGCGGCCTGGTAGTTCGCGATCGCGGCCTCGTTGCCGAGCGGGACGGTCGCGGTCACGCCGATGGACCAGCCGTCGGGATCGTCGCGGCCGAAGAGGCTCTGGTTCGCGCTTCGAATGCTCGAGCCGTTGCCGATCCCGTTCGCGTTCCAGGCGGCGTTGAGATCCAGTTGCGGCAGCATCTCGTTCTCGCGCATCATGACCTGGACGGTCTGACCGAGCTGTTCGTATTCGAGCTGGAGAATCTCCGCGCGGTTCCGCATCGCGGATCGAACGAGCCCCTGCTGGTCGAAGGTGTAACCGACGAGACGCGGCTTGGAGGTGGGCTCGAGGGCCACGCTTCCATCGAGCGAGACCGTCGGATCCTGCATGATCACCTTGAGCCCACGGACCGCCTGCCGGAGATTGGTCTCCGATCGAATCACCGCTTCGACGGAGGCGGCCATCGCGACCTCGAAGTTGTAGACGTTCGCGATGGATCCGGCCCGCGCCTCGACGAGACGACGCTGGTTCTCGAGCAGCTCGCGCGACGTCCGGTAGAGATCGAGGTCGATGCGAAGCACCTCCCACGCGAGATGGAGCTGCCAGTAGGCGATCTCGGCCTGCACCACCTGATTGATCACCGCGACCTGCGTCTGGGCGTTCGCCTCCCCGAGCTGCGTCGCGGCAAGGACGATCGACGCCTCGTTGTACTCGAACCCGGCACCCTGGAGCAGCGGTTGCTGGAGCGAGATACCCGGCGAACTCTGCGCTGCCTCCGACGTCGGTGTCCCCTGCGTGCGAAACGCGTCGGTGGATACCGTCCAGTCCAGGGTGACGGACCCTCCGCCTCGCAGCGGCACCGCGAGGCCCGGGGTCGCCGTGAAGGAATTCGTCTCCGTGTCGGGGGGCTGTCCCGCGTTGCCGTAGAAGGTCGGATTGACGGTTCGACTCTGGGTGACGCTCGCCTCGAAGGTCGACTCGAACTTCGCCCGTTCCGCACGAAGCTGCTGGGCCGCCACTTCGGGGGACACCAGCGACGACTGGATCGCGAGGTTGTTCTCGATCGTGGATCGTCGGACGTCCGCGATTCCGATTCCCCGCGGCTCGCCCGTCGACATCAGGTCGAGGAGCTGCTCGACCTTCGCCACGCCGTCCCGCTCGGTGGCGGCCGAGTCCGAAAGCGTCTTCGAGGCCGAGATCGCGGCGATCCCGTCGAAGGGTTCGACGGCGCCCAGTCGACCGTCGAGTTCGTCGATGTGCTTCCAGTCCCGGTCGAGCTGCGACGTGCAGCCGACGGCCCAGAAGAAGGTCAGGATGATCGAGGTGTTTCGTCGCATCATGAAGCCTGCCCCGCCATGAGATCACGAAACACGCCGTCTCGCCCCTCCAGCTCCGCGAAGGTCCCGGACTGGACGACCCGCCCCCGGTCGAGGACGTAGATCCGATCGGCCCGGCGAATCGTGCTGAGGCGATGCGCGATCACGATCCGGGTGGCCCCGAGCCCGTCGATCGAACGGGTGATCCGCTCCTGCGAGGCGTTGTCGAGGGAACTCGTCGCTTCGTCGAGCAGGAGCAGCTCCGGACGACTCACGATGGATCGCGCGATCAGAAGTCGCTGCAGCTGGCTCTGCGAAAGCGAGGTCGGCGTGATCATCGTGAGCATGCCCATCGGCATCGCGTCGATCTCGTCGGCCATTCCCACCAATCGCGCCGCCGCCCACGCGTCGTCGAGCGTCCGTTGCGAACCGACCCCGAGGATCGTCGACTGCACGTTGCCGGCGAGGACCTCGTTCGACTGCATGACCACCCCCACCTGGGACCGGACCATCGCCGCATCGAGGCTCTCCATCGGAAGATCGTCGTAGAACACCTGACCGGCTTCGGGCTTCTCCAGACCGAGCAGGATGCTCAGCAGCGTCGACTTGCCGCAACCGGTGCGGCCCACGATCGCGATGAACTCCCCGGGTCCGGCCTCGATGTCGACTCCGTCGAGGACGGGTGGCTGATCGGGGTCGTAGCGGAATCGGATCCCCCGCGCGGCCACGCCGCCCTTCAGGGTGATCGCGTCGCCGGTGATCTCGCCCGCCTCGGTCTCCGCTTCGAGAATCGGTCGGATCCGGTGGATCTGCGGCACCATGTTGGCCACCGCTCGAATCGCCGGCGCAACACCGATGACCGCGGCGAGGAACGCGGACATCGCCGTGACGAAGGCGACGAAGCCGCCGGCGGTGAGGACGGTGCCGCTTCCCCCCCGGACGTTGGCCGTGAATTCGACGAACACCAGCGCCATCGCCAGCGTCGAGGCCATCCCGACCACCAGTCCGAGCCAGACCCCCATCACCCCGGACCGGAAACTGAATCCACCCACCCGACCAAGTCGGGCGAGCAACCGGGCGAGGACTCGTTCCCGCGAACCCTGGATCCGGATCTGGCGAATCCCCACCAGCATGTCGATGCCGAAACCGTCCAGTTCACCTTGAGCGACCGAGAGACCGTAGTCGAGCTTCGCCATTCGAATCGAGACCCAGATCACGATCGCGAGTTCGACCACGATGATGCCGAACGCGGTCAGGGCCATCTCGGCGTCGAAGTAGAAGAGCACGCCGATGTTCGACAGACTCGCGGTGAGAGAGACCACCACGGAGAGCGTGGACTGGGTCAGCGCGGCCCGGACCGTCTCGATGGCCATCACCCGTTGCGTGAGATCACCGGCGGAGGTGTTTCGGAAGAACGACGTCGGAAGCTGCAGCACCCGGTCGACGATCGCCGCGATCACCTGATAACTGCTTCGAGTCTCGATGCGGAGGAACGCGATGCCCGCGGCCACGTGGATCAGTCCCTGCGACACCGCGATCGAGACCAGCAGGCCGCCGATGAACAGGAGCTGGACCCGCTCGAAGGTCGGGATGATGGTCCCCACGATCATCCCGGTGAGGATCGGTACCAGTGCGATCAGCCCCGAGACGGCGAGGGTCGTTCCCAGGATCATCAGGACATCGCGAAGGTTCCCCGCCACCACCAACCCGAGCAGATCCCGGACCCGGCCGGATCGGCGGGGAAGCGGGCGATAGAACATCGTCGCGGTGTCTTCATAGTCGCCGGCGGTGGAACGTCGGACCGGATCGACGCATCGGGAGCGCTCGTCCGCGTACTCGTGCGCGATGTAACCTTCACCGTGCGGCAGCAGCGCGACCGGCGTACCGTCGTCCGAACGTCGCGTGAACAGCGGACCGGCGGCCTCCCGCCACCACTCGCCGTCGAGTCGGACCTCTCGATATTTCAGATGCAGCCGCCGGGCCACGTGATCGACGATGCCACACCCGGGAACCCGCCCCAGATCGTTCGCCGCATCGGAATCGTGATCGACCGCTTCCAGCACCTTAAGGATCGCCCGCTCGTCGTTCGAACTTCGAGCATCGTTGCCCACGACGGAACCCACCGTCGAACCGGCCGAGGTCATGACCCGCACCGCTTCACTCAACGACTCGTCGTCGAGCGACCTCAGTCTCTTGATGCGCTCGCGAAGCCGCTGCGTCGCACCCTCGACCGCGTCCGCTGCGAGGTCGGAGAGGCGATCACCGAGAAGCTTCGCGAGCGTGGACCAGTCCACGCCCGCTTCGAGCGATCCGCACCACTCGTCGAGCGTCGACGAACCGTCGAAGTACGGTCGGACCGCGTCCTGGAGTCGGTCCTGCGACACCTCTTCCGGGCGACTCGACTCGAGAAGCTCCACTCGCGCGTCGTGGGAGGCGCGAAATTCGAGCAGCAGTCCCGGTGGGTCGGGCGGGACCGCGACCAGCTGGCCCTCGCCACCGGAGACCACGGTCTCGGATGCCCGCAGGCGACCGTCCTCACCGACCGCGCGGACCAGCACCGACACGGTGCCCGCGGTGACGCCGAAGAGCATCACGTCGTCCCGGTGGACCGGAAGCGGCGGGACCGGAATCGGTTCGGAACTGCGTCGAACGCCGTTCCAGATCGGGGTCGCGGCCGACATGCTCATGCCTCGCCTCCGAACTCGGTGGCGAACCACTCGTTTCGCTCGACGAGCGAAACGAAGTCACCTTGATCGCTGATCCGCCCTTGATCGACGATGGCGATCTCGTCGACGAGGCGGAGGGTGGATCGGCGGCTGGTGACCAGGACGACGGTGCATCCTCGAAGACGGATGCGATCGAGGAGTCGCTGCTCGGTCCGACCGTCGAGCGCCGAAGTCGATCCGTCGAGCACCAGGATGCTTGGATTCTTCGCGAGGCATCGGGCGATCTCCAGACGCTGACGCTGCCCACCGCTCAGGTTCCGACCACCTTCCTCGACGACACGCCGGCCACGAACCCGCTCGCGCCCCTCGCGGCGGACGGCACCCAGAATGCTTCGCTCTGGGGCGGCCTCGTGATCCTCGGCCGCGCGCCGACGAACCTCGGCGAAGAGCCGATCGTCGGTCTCGGCTACGGTACGACCACGGTCGAGGGTCTCGCGATCCCCGGCTTCTCGGTCGCCGGTGCCCGCTACGGCGGCTACCAGCCCCACGACACCTCGGGCGTCATCCGGTACGTCTCGGTCCGTCATGCGGGCGACGACATCTCCCCGGCCAACGAGCTGAACGGCATCACTCTCGG
>NZFT01000001.1 GCA_002690755.1 Phycisphaerae bacterium | reverse complement strand
GGTTTCATTTTCCTTGGACTGGCGATGCTCGCCGGCGTCGTCGCGTTGGGCGGATTCTACGTAGTCGGGGGGCGGGATCCGCAGTGGTTCTTCCCTGCGCTGGCGATCGCCCTCGGCCTCGCGGTCGTCTTCGGCATCCTCGGTGGCGCCATGATCCTGCGACGTCTCCCGCACGCCACGTGGGGCCGCCTGATCTCGGTGTCGCTCGTGTTTCTGGTCGGCTTCCTCGTTCTTGCGGGCGTGAACGGCATCCAGTTCGCGTACGGGGAACTGATCGCGGGCTGACGTCGGGACGGGCGGCCGTACGGCGTCGGCCGGCGTGCTCGCCGGGTTCACGCGATATCGTCGGTCTTATGAACGACGAAGCACTCGACACGTTGGCGGGCAGGACCGTGGGTTTCATCGGACTGGGGTTGATGGGTCGGCCCATGGCCGCGAATCTCCATGCGGCCGGGGCGACCCTCGCGATACCCCGGCGGGCCGCCGCGTCGATGGCGGACCTCGGGCCGGATCGGATCGAGGTCTTCGAGACGCCGGCGGCGATCGCGGCGGCTGCGGACATCGTGATCCTGATGCTCGCTTCCGCGGAGGCGGTCGACACGGTGTGTCTCGGGACGGACGGCCTGATCGCCTCGGCGACGTCGAAGACCCTCGTCATGGACATGGGGACGACGGACGCGGCGAAGACCGCCTCGGTGGCGGGTCGACTTCGGGACGCAGGTGCGACCTTCGTCGACGCTCCCGTGAGCGGGGGGCGGATCGGTGCGACCAAGGGCCGGCTCACGATCTTCGTGGGCGTGGATTCGGCGAAGGATCACGAACGCGTCGCCCCGCTTCTGGAGGTGATGGGCAAGAACGTGACCGTCATGGGGAAGGTCGGGACCGGGCAGGCCGCGAAGGTCGTCAATCAACTGATCAGCTTCTCGACGCAGGTCACCGTCGCCGAGGCGATGGCGTTGGCCCGGCGTTCGGGGCTCAAGCTCGACACCCTGATCCCGGCGCTCGCGGGTGGCGCGGCGGACTCCGTGCTGCTGCAGATTCTGGGCCCCCGGATGGCGGCGGAGGACTGGTCGATCACGGCGCACATGGAACTCGCATCGAAGGACCTGGACATCGTGATGAACGCGGCGGCGGATCGTGGTCTCGACCTCAAGATGACCGGGGTTGCGCGGCAGCGCTGGTCGGACGCGATCCGACGCATCGGTGCGGAACACGACATCGCGGAGATCGTGCGGTTGATCGACCCGGACTTCTCGGGCGGTGGCTGGCATGGTGGCGGCGATGCGGTCGGCTCCGGAACCGACGACTAGTTCGCTGAATCACGAGCGTTCGCCGCGTCGGTGGTCATCTCGTCCGCTTGCGGAGCCCCAGCAGTTCCTCGGCTCGTTCGCCGAGCGGCCGGTCCGCGAGGGTGGGCTCGGTGTGTTCCGCGAGATGTTCGACGACCTCGGCGTAGACCGTCTCCCGATCGGGACTGGTGTCGATCTCCTCGCAACGGCCCTGTTGCTTGAAGAGGCTCACCGTCGGAAGCGTGACCGCCTTGAAGGTGTCGAAGCGCTGCTTGAGACTCTTCAGATTGTCGTCGCTTCGCCCCGAGTACTTCGCCCGGCCCATGATCCGTTCTTCGAGCACCGCGTAGGGGCATTCGAAGTAGAGCATCCGAGGGAGTTCCGCGTGGCGGCCGAAGACCTCGTACCACGCCTCGAGATTTCCGAGCGATCGGGGGAATCCGTCGATCAGGAAGTTGTTTCGGCCGGTGGTGCGGGTGATCGTGTCCATCGTCTTCTTGAGAAGGGTCACCACGATGTCGTCGGGGACGAGATTGCCCGGCGTGATGAAGCCATCGATGGTCTCGGCCAACGGGCCGCCATGCTCGAGCTCCGCCCGCAGGATGTCGCCGGTCGAGAGATGCGTCCAACCCAGTTGCGCCTCCGCAAGCTCGCACATCGTCCCCTTGCCGGCGCCGGGGCCGCCGAGCACGAAGACCACGTTGGGCTCGGGGCAGGGCTGTCGGGGATCGCAGTGGTGGATGGTCAGGGTGGGGGCGGGGGCGACGCCCTTCTTGTAGACGTGCCATGCCCGGTCGGTCGGCGGCAGGTCGTCCTCGCACGTGATGTCGTAGGCGAGATGTCCGTCGAGCCGGGCGATCCGCCAGGAGCGGTAGCTGTTCGAGTAGGAGAGGGACGGGCTTCGCTCGCCCTTCCCGTCGGCGCGATCCCAGGCCATCTTCCCGTTCCAGTAGCCCGGGCTCGAGACCGTGCCGGATTCGCTCGCCGCCGGTGGCGCGGTGGACGGAACGAAGAGGCCGTCGATCTCCGGGATGCCGGCGCCGGAAACCTCGATGAACAACGTGTTCTGATTGGATGGTGCGATGGGGGACATGGGTTCCTTGCGATCGCGAATTCGGCGATGCCCGGTGGATGTCGAGCGGACGTTGCGCCGCGTGGACGGAAGAGTGTATCGAATCGGGTTCCGACGCTTCCTCCGCGAACAACGGCATCGACGGGTTTCGAACCTCGGGGCGACCCTGGATTCGATCCCGGGGCCCCGCGATCCTCGCGCCTACACCACATCACGGACCTCAGGTCGTCCGGGCCGCCTCGATCCGAAGCCGATGACGGAAGTGCAAGGCCGCGATCGCGCCCGTCAGCAGGACCATGAACGCCGTGGCGGTCGTCCAGAATCCGACGTGTTCCAGATCGGCGCATCGAAAGGGGATCCCGGCCGCGAGGAAGATCTGGGCCATCACCATCTTGCGGGCGTGCTTGAACCACCAGGCCCGAGGCGGTCTGCGGGTGAGGCGGACCCGAAGGTCCAGTCCGGCATCGACCAGGAAGACGAGGGCCGCACCCGTGAAGAAGAGGTGTGGAACGACGTTGCTCTTCGGCGCCGACGGCATCGTCGACACCGCATCGACCACCATCCACCACGACACGCCGAACGCGATCGCGACCAGCATCGCGCTCACGGCGAGGATCGTGTCGAATCGCCTGAAGACCCCGCGGCCCGCATCCCGCGCCCGGCCCCAGACCCGCCAGCCCGAGACCGCGAGGTAGAGGAATGCGAGATCAAGCGTGGCGGTGGCGAAGAACAGAAGTGGAGGGAGATGCCCGGAGTCGCTCACCTTCGGGCCGACCAACTTGAAGTCCGTCCAGAGCACGCGGATCGTTCCGCCGGTCGTGCGCTCCATCTCGAGGAGCAGACCGGTCAGGCAGATCACGACGTAGCCCGCCACGAAGCATCGCCCGGCAGCGACGTGCGGGCGGCTGCCCTTCACGGCGAAGGCCGCGACCGGAAACGCCACGAGTGCACTGATCGCACCCACGACGATGTGGATGGGGAGGACGACGGCGAGGATCGAATCGAGCATCGCGTGCTCCATGGTGAGGCGGCGAGGGGTGGATCGATCAGGCGGTGGTGGGTGCGGATTCGGCCTGCTTCGCGAAGCGACGGGCGATGGCGACTCCGAACACGAGCACGATGGTCATCGCGACCAGCATCAGGATGCCTCCGGTGGTGCCGAACGGAACGCATCGGTACGGGAAGGCCGCCGCGAGGCCCATCTCCGCGGTGATCATCTTCCGAGCGTGGACGATCCACCATCGCTTCGGCGGTCTTCGTGCGAGGCCGATGTAGAGATCGTGCCCTGCGTCGATCATCACGTAGAGCGTCGCCGCGATGATGATCAGATGCCCCATTTCGAGGGACCCGGACAGGACGCCGGAGACCCCTTGGGTATCCGACTGGTCCACCGCACGCCAGAGCGTGACCGCGAAGAGGAGGCCAGCGACGATCTCCAGCACCGCGATGATCGAATCGAACTTCGGAAACACCCCGCGATCCGCGGCGCGAGCCCGGGCCCAGATCCGCCAGCCCGAAACCGCGAGATAGAAGGCCATGGTGTTCACCATCGCGGTGTTGACGACCGCGAGCACGTCGACACCCCCGTCTTCTCGATAGGGCGAGACGTTCAATTCCAATCCGAAGACGTCGACCACGGTGCCCGTCAGATTCTCGAATTCGAGCAGGTAGCCGCCGACGCAGATGAAGAAGAAGCAGCCCACGAAGGAGCGCCCCGCCCAGCGGTGGAGCGTGCCGCCCTTCGCCGCGAGCGCCGCCACCGGAAACGCGACGAAGGCCGCGACGATTCCGGCCAGCACGTGCGCCGTGAGGAACACCGCAAGTATCAAGTCCCACATCTTCAATTCTCCTCTTCGCGAGGAAGGATCTTCCTCATCCTCGTGACGGACGAACGTCTTTCAAAATCGAACATCGGGCGGTCGGTCGAACGAATGCAGGCCGGTTCAGCCGGCTTGGTCGGGGGTCAATTCGTCGATGCGTCGGAGGCTTCGCGGGGCATCATCTTTCTCGAGCTCGCGAATCCGGCCGGGAATGTCGACCTTCTCCAATCGCTCGGGATTCCATTTGCGCTCGACGAGCTCGGCCTGCAGGGCCTTCAATCGGGGAATCTGCGAACGTGCGGCGCTGCCGTAGACGCGGAGTGCGTTCAGGCACCGCTCGATCCGGTTGCCCATGCCCCAGCGTTCGGGATCGACCATCGTGACGCACCACGGAACACCTTCTTCGATACCGTGTTCGGCGAAGAGATCGAGGCCGGCGAGACGGATGCCGTCCGCGAACATGATCCCGCTGGGGGCCGGTTCCAGAATGGCTTCGTGGATCGCGGGCAGCAACGGCGTGATCGCCTCGAAGGAGAGATTCCGGTAGACGGATCCGATCGCGCCGCGGGCCCGGCCGTCCTCGTTCTCCAGTCCCGCGGCGACCGCGGCGAGGAGTGCATCCCGGTCGACGCCGTCGAGGGATCGGCCGAGCATGCCGTCCCGTCGATCGAAGAGCGCGAAGCAGAGGTATCGCTGTTCCATGCCGCGCGGATCCGACGCGTCGGCCGGTTCCGCGAGCATCGCCAGCAGGTCGGGGAGGGCCGGCATCGCCGGACCGCCGATCGCGGCGATCGCTTCGGCGGCCTTGACGCGGAACCAGAGATCGTCCGAGGTCAGCGCGGTCCGAAGATCGTCGACCAGCGGGGCGGCGCGTCCCTTCAGCATGATCGCGGCCTGACAGGCGCCGAGCCGGGGGTACGGATCGTCGCGTCGGAGCATCTTGCGCAGCATCGCGTTGGGATCGCCGTCGCGTCGGGCGAGTTCGATCGCCGCGCGCTCCCTGACCACGGGCGACCAGCTCTCCAGATTGCGGAAGAGCTGCCGATCGGAGCGATCGGACCAGGTCTGGAGCCGGGTGCGGGATCCCCAGTCCCGTCCGTCGGCGACGAGATCGTCCGCGGTGCGACGATCGACCGCGGGCGCGGTGCTCGGGGCGCGACCGGTCAGGTGGATTCGATCGAGCGGCTGGGCGTAGGCGAGGAGCATGGCGCCGGTCGCGTCCCAATTCCGGTAGCTGTCGGGCTTCGCCTGCGGCGGTCCCTGGTGCTGGAAGGTCCCGTCCCATCGTCGGCCGAGGTCGTAGTACCAGCCGAACTCCTCCATCCACGCCCCGCTCGCGTTCGATCCCGACAGGGCGACGCCGGGCATCGCCCAGAGCATGTTGAAGTAGTTCCCGGTGTGCCCGTTGTCGCGTTCGTTGCCGTGGGAGGCCACGCTCATCCGGGAGAAGTACTCGGCGGCTTCGGCGTCTCCGAGGAGGTTGAAGAGCACCGCGGCCGCGCCGTTCTTGCCGTTGTCGTCGTGGGTCTCGATCCACGGATGGTGATCGCCGTACGGAACGCTTCCCTTGCCGACGTAGAACCGCATCAGGCGGGCGCTCTTCTCGATCGCCTCGTCGAGCTCGGGATGCTCGACCCCCGCCTTTCGCGCGAGGACCAGGGAGATCGTCATCGGGAGCCCGGGGGCGTTCATCATGCCGTAGCCGGAGAGCCGGCCGTTGTCCTGCACCATCCGGTGACCCCAGGAGCCCACCTCGCTCTGGCCGTTGACGATCTCCATCGTGATTCGCTCGAGTTCCGGCATGAACGTCCGGTCCCCGGTCGCAAGCACGTACTCGGCCATCAGGAGATTGATCGGGCCGTACCACCAGGAGTGCAGGCTTCGGCGTTCGAGATCGGAGTAGGTGGAGAACGCCTCGACCTGCTGCCGGACCAGCGGCAGGTAGTCGGGATTCCCGCTCGCAAGGAGGGCGAGGGCGTTGTAGCACCGCTCGATCGGCGTGCCCTTCTCCGGATTCGCGGCCATCTTCCGGGCCAGCGCGGCACAACCCCGTTCGAGGATCTTCGTCGACTTCGGGCAGTCGAAGGGGGCGGTCGCGGCGTACCGGCCCAGGGTGGGGAGCTTCACCGTGACCCGCTTGCGCCGGCCGTCGCGCCAGTTGATCAGCACGAGCCGGCCGCTCGACTTCTCGGCGAGTCCGATGGCGCGTCCGAGCTCGGTGCGCGGATCGGTCTTGAAGAGTCGTCCGCCGGCTCCGAGGATCACGTCTCCCGGCTCGAGCACGCCATCGGCGGGGGATCCCGTCTCGACGGACGTCACCATGATCTGCCGGGCCTCGCTGGTCTCCAGCTTGTTGCTGTACATCCAGCCCCGGGCCCCGGTCGGACCGAGGTTCCAGTCGTGGGTCGCACCCTCGGGGATCGGCTCACCCTTCGTGAAGTCGGGGTTCGAGACCGTCGACGGCGGCGCGGCCGTGACGCCGACGACGAGGGCGAGAACGACGGACGCGATCAACGTGATTGGATGCATGTCTGGGCTCCGTACCACCACCATACCGTCCTCGGACCCGCGATCCGGCCAACGGGTAGTCTCTCCGACCGATGGAACCCCGTGAGCGGCGAAACAAAGCTGGCGCGACCATGACTCCGGCGCTTCGACGCGAGGTCGGGCTCGCCGGTGCCGTCCTGCTGGGGCTCGGTTCGATCCTCGGGACCGGTGTGTTCGTGGGGATCGGCCTCGCCGGCGGCATCGCAGGATCGATGGTCGTCGTCGCGATCGTGTTCGCCGGCGGGCTCGCGTTCTGCAACGCCGCCAGCAGCGCCCAGCTCGCCGCGAAGCATCCAGTGAGCGGTGGAACCTACGAGTACGGGATCCTCCTGCTGGGGCCGAGGATCGGTTTCGTCGCCGGCTGGATGTTCCTCTGCGCCAAGTCCGCCTCGGCGGCGACCGCGGCGCTGGGATTCGCGAGTCATCTCTTCCACGCGTCGGTCATCCGCAACGAACAGTGGGTGATGCCGGTGGCGATCGTCGCGGTGATCCTCGTCACGGTCGTGGTGGCGATGGGGATCCGCCGCGCGAATCTCGTCAATTCGATCATCGTCTCGATCACGATCGGCGGCCTGCTCGCCTTCGTGGCCGTCGGGTTCTCGTGGATGTCCGGCCCGAACGGCGATTCGATCGATCCGATCGTCGACGGCGCCAGCGCCTTCTCGATCCGGGACGGCGGGGTCGGGCTGCTCGAGGCGACGGCACTGATGTTCGTCGCCTACACCGGCTACGGTCGCATCGCGACCCTGGGCGAGGAGGTTCGATCGCCGCGCACCACGATCCCGTGGGCGATCGGGGTCACGCTCGTGGTGTCCGCGATGCTCTATCTGCTGGTCGCGGTGGTGGCGATCGGCCTGCTCGGGACCGAGGGACTCGCCGCCGTGACCGCGGCGACCGCGGCCCCGCTGGAGGTCGCGGCGACGATGCTCGAGACGCCCTGGGTTCGCTGGGTGGTTGCGATCGCCGCGGTCACCGCGATGCTCGGCGTGCTGCTCAACCTCGTCCTCGGCCTGTCCCGGGTGGCGTTCGCGATGGGGCGGCGCGGCGATCTGCCGTCGGGCGTGGCCACGGTTCGGGAATCCACCGGAACGCCGATCGTGGCGGTGATCCTGGTCGGTGCGGTCATCCTCGGGCTGGTGACGATCGGGAGCGTGCGGACGACGTGGTCGTTCAGCGCCTTCACGGTGCTCGTCTACTACGGAATCACGAACTTCGCGGCGTTGCGGCTCGCACCACGAGATCGCTTCCTGCCGCGCGGTCTGGCGTGGCTCGGGCTCCTGGGCTGCGGGTTCCTCGCCTTCTGGGTGGATTGGCGGATCTGGACGATCGGCCTCGCCGTGATCGCGGCCGGACTCCTCTGGCGATGGGGATTCCGACGGCGCCGCGCCTGATCCGGGGGTGGGGAGGCGACTGGGGTTCGAGGCCCGGGGGATCGCCCGGTTGCGTCGATGCGATCTCGCGTTGAGGATGGGGCGAACGACGTGTCGGGCTCGAGCCCCGATCCGGTCGATCCTCATCCCGCTCGCGGAGTCCATCGCCATGCCCAGGTCCACGCCGACGTCGTACCTTCCGGCCCTTCGCCTCGACATCCGCCTGATCCTCGTCGCCCTGCTCCTGCTCGCGGCGTCGCGATCCGGCATGGCCGAGACTCCGGCCGACGCGCCGGTGAAGGTGTTCCTGCTCGCCGGGCAGTCGAACATGGTGGGGGCCGGCCGCATCAAGGCGAATCCCGATCGCAACGACGGGCAGGGCTCGCTGGAGTGGATGGTGGAGTCGTCGTCCCTCAAGGCGAAGGTCCGCGGGCTTCGGGATTCGTCCGGCGACTGGGTCGAACGCGAGGACGTTCGGATCTGGAACTTCGGACGCACCGGAGGACTCGCGCCGGGTTACGGATCGAACCTCGGCACCATCGGGCCGGAGCTGGGCTTCGGCACGGTGGTGGGGGACGCCTTCGACGAACCCGTGCTGCTGATCAAGATCGCGTGGGGCGGGAAGAGCATCGGCAAGGACTTTCGTCCGCCGAGCGCGGGTGGGGAGGTCGGCCCGGAATACCGGATCCTCGTCGATCGCACGAAGGAGGTTCTGAAGGATGCGGGAAGGCAGTTCCCCGAATTCGCGGGCCGGAGCTTCGAGCTCGCGGGGATCGGCTGGCATCAGGGTTGGAACGATCGAGTGAACCAGGCCTTCAACGACGCCTACGAAGTGAACCTAGCGCACTTCATCCGCGACATTCGCCGCGACCTCGACTCACCGGATCTTCCGTTCGTCATCGCGGAGACCGGCATGAGTGGTCCGAACGAGAAGCATCCGCGGGCGCTGTCGCTGATGGCGGCCCAGGCCGCGGTCGCGAAGAAACCGGAATTCCGGGACGACGTCGCGTTCGTGGGCACTCGGCGCTTCTATCGCCCGCCCGAGCAGTCACCCTCCGGGCAGCAGTACCACTGGAATTCGAACGCCGAGACCTACTACCTGATCGGGGAGGCGATGGGCGTCGCGATGCTGGATCTGCTGAAGCGGACGAAGCGATCGAAGTGAGGCCGCATCCGCGCGGTCACTTGACGACCGGCACGATCGCGTCGGCCCACATCTCGTAGGCGACCGGGGTGAGATGAAGGAAGTCGGGCATGATCTCCTTCGAGATCGTGCCGTCGGGCCGCATGAAGGAGTCACCCAGCGGCTGGATCGTGAAACGAGGGGCCCGGCCGGCCTTCCTGGCCGCCCCCTGCTCCGTTTCGACCATCGCGCGGAGGGCCTGGTTGATCTGGCAGATGTCGCCGCGCATCGGATTGATCCGCTCGCCACGGGGAAAGATCTCGAGGATGTGGATGGTGGCGTCGGGGCATTGCTCGGCGAGGGTCTCCGCGACCTTCGTCACGCCCGCGAGCGTCTCCGCGGCATCGCTCGTGCCGTGGCCGAGATTGTTGGTGCCGATCAGGAGGACGACGTGCTTCGCCCCGAAGCGGGTGAGCGGGGCCTCCTGGAGTCGCCACAGGACGTGTTCGGTCCGGTCACCGGAGTTGCCGAGATTCAGGGCACCGAGTGGCGCGATCCGGGCTTTCCACGTCCCCGCCCCGGGGCCTTCCCAGGCCTGGGTGATCGAGTCGCCGACGAAGAGCACGTCGCAGGGGCTGGATTCCCGGGCTCGACGAAGGAGCTCGGCTTCTCGGGCCACGGCCCATTGTTCCGTACGCGGCGCGGGGATCACCGAGACCGGGGGCGTGGATGAACCGGTGGCACCGTCCTGCGGACCGAGGAACGCGCTCGCCCGGGCCGAGAGCGAGATGGCGACGATGGCGAGGGGGGCTGACAGCATCTTGAGGGTTGAATTCATGCCGCTGATTCTTCAGGGGCCCCCACGCTGCGTCAAACAGGACCGTGACTTCGGTACGCGTCGATCCTTCGACGAGCCCTCATGCGGTGTCGGCACGTCGGCGTCGCGGTGAAATTTGGAACACAAACGTTCCAATTTGTTCCAAAAGGAGCCGCAAAATACGCGGACTCGCAACTCCGTCTTTTTCGCTGTCCCAATTGATGCAAACCTCTTAACTACTCGGAGTAATGGAATTATCAGGCTTGGAATTTTTTCCGGATTCTCGTTGGCCGCGTTGACTTTGCCTGCTAATTTAGACTGAATGAATTGGAACGCCGTGGAACGACAATCAATGTCGTTCCAATTCGTCCCTGCCCGGTTGTTTCCGACGAGGCCGCCTGATGCCGAGTGTCCGTGAAATCGCAGAGATCGCCAACGTCTCGATCGGGACTGTGTCACGTGTGCTGAACAATCAGCCGCACGTCAGCGAAAAGGCGCGGGCCAAGGTGCTCAAGGCGGCGAACGCGATCCGTGACGACATCGCGATCATCAACCGGAAGGCGACGACGTCGATCGCGCTGGTCTATCGCGGCGAATCCTCGCTCGACTCCGAGTTCGACGCGGCGATCCTGCACGGGGTGGTCACCGAGCTCGAGCAGACGAATCACGACCTGGTGATCATCAATGCCGACCGGGGGCGGGATTCCGGTGAGTCGCTCGGTCAGATGCTGATGCGTCGCGGCGTGGCGGGGGCGCTGCTCCGGACCACGCGTTCGACGCGGGACATGTGCGTCGATCTCGCCGAAGCTCGTTTTCCGACGGTCCTCATCTCCGATGAGTTCGACAGCCCCCACGTGGGCAGCGTCCGGGCCTCCGCGACCGGTTCGATCCAGCGCGGGCTCGAACACCTGATCCATCTCGGACATCGGCAGATCGCCATCGGCCTCAACGAGATCGATGACTTCGACCATGCGGAACGGCTCGCGGTCTACCGAGAGGTGCTGGATTCCGCGGGACTCGCGATCGAACCCCAATGCGTCATCCGAGGGCCCGCCTACACCGCCAGCGGCGGGGCGACGCTCCGTCAGCTGATGTCGCTGCCGAACCGGCCGACCGCCATTTTCATGACGGATCCGGCGCTGGGCGAAGGTCTCGCCGTCGAAGCCCTCCGCATGGGCGTGCGGATTCCCCGCGAGCTCTCGGTGGTCGGATTCGACGACTCGAAGCGGAGGTTCGCGACCTTCCCGCGACTCTCCTCGATCTGCCAGAACACCGATCTCCTCGGGCGGACCGCGATCCAGCATCTGCTCGAGATCATCGCCAAGACCGCCCAGCCCCAGCGCCTGCGGCTCGAATGCTGCTTTGAACCACTCGACTCCACGGCACCGCCGATGGAGCAGGATTGACGGCAGACCCGTCGAACATCACGCCCCGCCGAAACCTCCAACTCCATTCCGGAGATCCAAAGAGATGACTCACCTTTCAGGAAACAAGCGAACCTCGGCCACCGCGGCGATCGTCGCCGCGATCGCGGCCTCGACGGCGAGCGTCGCCGTCGCGGACGTCGACATCATCGCACTCGACTTCGGTGCGGGCGAGAACGCGGCGCCCGTCTATACGGGAGAGTTCGACGGGACCGGTGGCTTCATCGGATTCGGGATCTCCGCGGACGGCGTGGTCGAGAGCCCTTCGATGGACATCGGAAACGGCGTGACCCTCAGCTTCACCAACGTCAGTGGCTGGAACAACAGCAACAACGACACGGCGGACGTCGACACCCTGCTCTGGGACCACATCTTCTCCGCGAGCGTCGGGGCCGACGATTCCGTGGCGTTCGAACTCGCCGGTCTCGAAGCCGACGACCTCGTCATCCTCGAATTCCTCGACAAGGCCGATGGTTCGGCGTTGGTGACCTTCAACGGTCTGGAGACGCTGGTCGATGCGAACGGACTCGGGTTCGTCGACGTCTCGGGTGGAGGCGTCACCGGCTCGACGAGTTACCAGGGGTCCTTCACCGGCGCTTCCGGATCGGGCGAAGGCAATCTCGCCGCGGCTCGGATCACCATCATCAACACCGGCGGTGGCGGCGGCGGCGGATGTCCGGGCGACTTCAACGACGACGGCATCGTCGACGGTGCCGACTTCGGATTTCTGCTGGGTGCCTGGGGCAAGTGCGGCGGATGCCCGGAGGACATGAACGGAGATGGTTTCGTCAACGGGGCCGACATCGGTGGATTCCTCGCCGTGTGGGGGGACTGCCCGCCTGCGGGTGATTCCGGCGCCTGCTGCGTCGGCATGGCCTGCTACGACGTGATCGCTGGCGATTGCGAAACCCTCGGCGGCGACTTCGCCGGTCAGGGAACCACCTGCCTCGACACCGAGTGCACGGTCCCCGAGGACTGCCCCGAGTGCGATTGCTGCGAAGCCACCGGCAACGTCGGCTGCTCCGACAACGAGTGTTCGAATCTCGTCTGCTTCATCGACCCCGCCTGCTGCACCGACGGCTGGGATGCGGGATGTGCCAAGCTCGCCGAGACCGAGTGCAACGGTTGCGACGGAACGACCGCCGCGACGGTGGTCGCGCTTGACTTCGGAACCGGTGGCGGGAACGGACCGGTCTACGCCGGGATGTTCAATGGCGCGAAGGGATTCGAAGGCTTCGAGATCAGTGACAACGGCGTGGTCGAGAGTCCGTCGATCGAGCTCGGCGGCGGCGTGACCCTGAGCTTCACGAACGTCAGTGGCTGGAACAACAGCAACAGCAACGTGAACGACCTCAACACGCTCATCGGCGACCACTTCTTCTCCGCGGCGCTCGACGCCGACGATCCGGTCGGATTCGACATCACGGGCCTCGATCCCGAGCAGACGGTGGTCCTTCAGTTCGTGGACCGCGTGGGCACGGAGCGGGCGCTGGTCACCTTCGACGGCGTGACGACGCTCGTCGACAACGACACCGCGTTCACGGACGTCTCCAGTGGCGGGGTCACCGGCTCGTCGAGCTACATCGGCTGGTTCACCGG
>NZFT01000005.1 GCA_002690755.1 Phycisphaerae bacterium | reverse complement strand
GGAAGGGCGGCGAAGGCTGTCCCGCCCGCGAGGGCGAGCATCGCTTCCACGCCCTGTTCCCGGAAGGTCCGTGCCTCATGGTCCATCCCTCGAACCTTGCACCCGCCCTCCTCCTGCGCGACGCCACCATCGAGGTCGTCGGTGGAGATCGGGAATCGATCCCGATGGCGGATTTCCAGGCCGATCCCTCCGAGGACTGGCGTTCGACCAGCGTGCTCGCACCGGGTGAAGTGCTGACCGGCGTCCGATTCGATCCCGCCCCCCATTCAGGATTCGTCGCCCTCAAGCAGAAACAGTCCTTCGACTGGCCGATGGTCACCGGCTACGCCGTCCTCGACCTCGACGGCGATGTGATCCGATCCGCCCGGACCTGTGCCGGGGCCGTCGCCCCTCGGCCACGACTTCTTCCCGCGGTGGACGCGGCCCTCGCCGGCGTCTCGATCACGGACGACGCGGCGATCCGGAAGGCGTGCGCCGCCGCGACCGAGGGTGCCGCACCACTGCCGGGCACCACCTACAAGAAGACGCTGCTTCCAGTGGCGATCCGCCGGGCGGTGATGGCCGCCGCGAACCCGGGAGTTGACGCATGAGCGATACCGAGACCGATCCCACCGTCCACCTCGATCTCGTCGAGACGTGCGTGAACCTGCGTCACAAGAACATGTACGTGATGCTCGAACACATGCACCGAGGCCTGGTCGACGACTCGAGCACCACCCGCTGCTTCTGGTGCGTGGTGAGCCAGGACGAGCGCGGACCCGATCGCCAGGGCGTGACCCCGGGCGACTGCAGCCGCGGCCGACCCTGTCACGAATCGGCGTGAAAGAGGCCTCGGAAACCCGGGATCGCACGATCGCCGTCCTACTCGCCGGTGGGCGCTCACGGCGTATGGGACGTTGCAAACAGACCCTTCCCTGGTCGAGAGAAGGCCGCTCCACGACGGTCATCGCGGCGGCCTACGACACGGTCGCACCCGTGGCCGACGAAGTCGTGGTCACGGTCGGACACCATGCCACCAGCATCGTCGCCGCACTCGAAGCCAGACCCGCCACCATCGTCGGAGTCGGTCCCGACGGAACCATGCTGGACTCCGCCCGCGCCGGAATCCGGACCGCCCTCGAGGCCGACGCGGCCCGGATCGTGCTTCATCTCTCCGATCACCCCGCGGTCGCGACCACGACGGTCCGGCGGCTGCTCGAAGCGGCCGAGGACGCGGACTACGTCCACCCGCGGCGCGGTGATCGCGGGGGGCATCCCGTGATCCTCTCGCGGGCGATCGCATCGTGTCTGCTCGAGGCATCGCTGCCGGACGGGCTTCGGTCCGCACGCGACCTTCCCGGGTTTCGGATCCGCGCCGTGGATCTGGACGACGCCGGCGTGCAGGTCGACCTCGACACCCCCGACGACCTGCAACGCGACCCGCCTCCATCCGGATGACGCGGCGAGGATCGGCGATGGCTCAGCCGCAGAGTTCGTCGAGCTGCCGACGCAGTCTGGGCCGCGTCTCCTCGACGTACCGCTTCATGATCCGCTGCCGGTTCTCATCCTCACCCACCGGCCCGAAGGGTTCCGGCGCATCAAGCCATGACGCGGCATCACGAAGTCTCGCGCACTGCTCGGCGGTGGGCTCCACCGCCCCGTCCTCCCGAAGAAGATCCGTGAGCCCCCAGCCGAAGGAATCGACGGTGGCGAGCGTCGCGATGAGCCCGCGGGGCACCGACCCGTCGAAGCCGTGCGCCACCCGCGGAAGATTGGCCATCGCGACGATGACGTCCATCGCCCGAGCTTGATCGCCCTCGACGAGTGCGTAGCGGAGATCCGCCCAGAACGTCTTTCCGATGCCTCGGATCGCCTGCGGCCGGATCGCAGCACCGGTATCGGGAACACCCCAGTCACCCGCGAGGTCGGTGATCGGCGTGTTGAAGGCTCGAAGATTCTCGATCAGGACCACCACCTGGGGATCCCGCGGCATCACGGGTGGGTATCGCGCGTCAAGCCACTGGTCGAAGCTCGACCGGACCACCGAGTCGGAGGCGACGATCTGTGAGTTGCCCTTCTTCGGCCACGACTTCAACGCCGTGCTCCACGCCGTGGACCCCACGGGCGTGCCGCCCCTGGCGGCCGGACCGGTCCCCGCGACGCCGGAAGCGACCCCCACGGTGATCCCGGAGTCGGCGTCACCACAGCCCGCGAACAAGGACGAAACGGCAATCGCGGCGACGATGAGCAGTGCTTTGTTGATGTATCTCATCGGAGTATTCGACCCGGAGAACGCCCGCCTGTAAAGCGAGCGGGTATCCCGGAATCAGCCCCCGATGCTGCTCATCGCCCGATCACCGCGTTCGCCGTGCACTTCGGGCTTCATGGCGGTGCAATCCCGGAACGCCCGATGGAGACGGTCGTCCACGTCGCCCGCCGCGGTGGTCCGCAGCAACGGGGCGAGATCCACCTCGCCGCCGTCGAAGAGACAACTGCGAAGGACACCGGCGGCGGTGAGTCGAAGCCGGTTGCAGTTCTCGCAGAAGGGCTTGCTCATCGCGTGGATGAGCCCGATCCGACCCCGCCCCCCCGGCATCGCGAGCAATCTCGCGGGGCCGACGCCCGGGTCCGCACCCGCGTCGATCGGCTCGAGACGCCCGTGCGCCGATTCGATCGACGCGACGATCTCCTCGGCTTTCACGAGGTGACCGGCCGGATCCGCATCGGCGAACACGCTCGATCCGAGCGGCATGAATTCGATGAAGCGAACCGTCCAGTCTCGTTCCCGGGCGAGTTCCGCGAATGCCGCGACCTCGTCGTCGTTCACGCCTCGGATGACCACCACGTTCAACTTCACCCGGCCGAACGTGGCGGCGGTCGTTTCCAGACCGCGTTCGAAGATCTCGAACCGGCCACCCCCCGTGATCTCCCGATACCGGTCGGGCCGAAGGCTGTCGACCGAAACCGTCACCCGATCGAGCCCCGCGTCGCGAAGCGGTTCCGCGAGGCGATGCATCTGAAGGCCGTTGGTCGTCATCGAGATCTCGGAGTCGCCGATGCCTCGGAGCCGACGAATGATCTCCGGGAGTTCCCCGCGAACGGTCGGCTCTCCACCGGTGATCTTGAAGTACCGGACTCCGATGCCGTGCGCGTATCTCGCGACCCGTTCGAGTTCGGCGACGGAGAGCAGGGTGTGCTTGGGTTCGAACGCGACGCCACCTTCGGGCATGCAGTAGCCGCAGCGCAGATTGCATCGATCGGTGATCGAGATCCGCAACATCCGGACCGAATCGAGGGACCTCGGGCCGGCCGCGAATCGAGGCCTCGAGGTCGTGGCTTGAAGCACGTCGAGCGGGATGTTCGAAGCGGACGTCGTCACCCCATGATGGTACTCCCCGGAGGATCCCGAGGGCACCATGGAGTCTGGGGGTTCAGGCGGCGGCGCCGGAGGGCGTGGCCGGCTGACCGGAGGCCAGCACGAGTTGAAGCTGTCGCTCGATGGTGTCGCGGAGGTTCGCGGCCACCAACGGCTTGGAAGCCACCTCGATTCCGGCGAGCTCGTCGATGCCGCATATTTCAAGGCTCGCCGTGCCGAGTTCACTCAGGAGGACGACGGGCGTCGTCGATCGGGTTCGAACCCGGCGAGCGAGGACGCCCCCGTCACCGCCGGGCATGTTCAGGTCCGCGACGACCAGATCGAAACGGCTGCGTGAGAACTCACGCCACGCCGTGGCGCCGGTGGTGGCGGTGATGAACCCGTATCCGAGTCCACTCACCACGTTGACGATCGCCTGGACGTCCTTGCGGTCGTCGTCGGCGATGAGCAGGGTTGGCCCGGTTCGATTCCGCATGGCGGTCGATCTCCCGTGTCCCCGGTCTCGATGTCGGATCATCCGATGCGGCCTGTTCTCCGGAAGTCCGGACGGACATCGCCGTACGAGCGCATCGACGGACGATGGCCTCGACTTGACCGCATCATCAGATTTCAGACGGGATCCGCAGGAAGGGACCTTCAGAGACCGCGGTCGGGACCGGCGGACGGATCCATCGAGGGATCACGTCCGGGATCCGCCCCTGGCGCGAGGCCGGGATCGGTCGCCTCCGGAAGTCCGGGATCGGCCACGCCGACCGGGGCTGGAGCGCCCTCCACCGCGGCGCCGGGGGTACCGGTTCCATCCTCCGCTTCGACCTCCTCCGCAAGCCCGCGGGACGTCGCGTCCGGGCCCTTCGCCGCCGCCGCGGCACGTTCCGCGGCGACCTTGTCGCGGGCCACTTCCGCCCGCAGGAGCACCGCGTCGGCGTCATCGGACTCGACGACGAGCTGGAAGTGCCAGACGTTCCGACTCTCGATCTCCGCCGGCAAGAGTTCCGCGAAGAAATCGGGACCCGGCAGATCCCAGATCGGAGCGGTCGCCGACCGTCCCGTCATCACGGGCTCCCAGCCCGGCTTCTCGACGCGGACGTCGTACTCGCCGTAGTGCAGGATCTCGACTTCACAGGGGGTGGAGCCCACTTCGCGATCGTTCATCCAGACGACGGCGCCATCGGGATCGGAGGTGATCTGGACGACGCGGCGGACGCACCCCGGCCCGAAGACGAGGATCAGACCGAAGAGCATCATCGGAATCGATCGCGGAATGGTGGCGTTTCTGCTGTTCACGCCTCGGTTGTAACGGGCCTCGAGAGGGCCCGCAAGCCGTCCCGGGAGCGAACGGCCGTCCGCGGTTAGAATGCCCCCCGATGGCACTGCTCGAAGTCCAAGATCTCCAGAAGACCTACGGCGGCCGCCGCGTCGTCGACGGCGTGGGATTCACGGTCGAAGCCGGCGAGATCGTCGGGCTGCTCGGCCGGAACGGCGCGGGCAAGACGACCTCCTTCCGGATGGCCATCGGGATGCTGACCCCGGAGAAGGGCCAGGTGGTCTTCGACGGCCGGGACGTCACCACCGAGCCGATGTACAAGCACGCGAAGGCCGGGATGGGATACCTCAGTCAGGAACCGAGCGTCTTCCAGAAACTCTCGGTCGAACAGAACGTGATGGCCATCCTCGAGACCCGAGGTCTGGATCGCGATGCTCGAAACCGACGATGCGACGAACTGCTGGAACAGTTCGGACTGACCCACAAGCGGAAGGAACAGGCCCGGACCTGCTCCGGCGGCGAGCGCCGACGCCTGGAGATCGCCCGGGCCCTCGTGACCCGTCCCCGCCTGATGCTGCTCGACGAGCCCTTCGCCGCGGTGGACCCCCATACCGTCGAGGAACTGCAGACCGAGGTCCGCAAGCTCGCCGAAGAGGGCATCGCCATGCTGGTCACCGACCACAACGTCCAGCAGACCATGCGGATCTGCGATCGGGCCTACATCATTCACAAAGGCAAGAATCTGCGTGACGGCGATCCGCGGACGATCATCAACGATCCCGTGGTGAAGGACGCGTACCTCGCGAGCACCTTCCGCGGCGACGAATTCGACTGATTCCGATTCGGCCGCCGACTAGTTGCCGATGAATCTGAAGGTCATCGGATAGCGGAAATACTCGCCATGGCGACCGGTCGCGATCGCGCCGCGGACCGCGGACACCAAGGTGACCGGGATCCAGACCAGCAACGCGATCCACCCGATGATCGGGATCACGACCAGCAGGACGAACGTCAGCATGACGTTCATCAGTTCACGGCCTTGATCGTCGACGAGCCTCGATCGATCCTTCAGGATGCCCCAGAAGATGACCACGCCGATCCAGAGCAGCGGAAGGGTTCCGGTCACCGCACCGATGAACGGCCAGAGGTGGCTCCCGACCAGCACCGTTCGAACGGTGCTGCAGACCACGGGCTCACGGAGCTTTCCCGACGGATCGATCACCAGGCCGCCGAAATCTCCGTCGCGGTCGGGATTCCCGATCGGCCCCGCCTCATTCATGATTCCGGATCCTTGCATGTCGTCTTGATGGGAGACCGGGCGGCCTGATTTCACGAGTCCGCCCCGAGGCATCAGGCCTCGGAGCCGTGCTCATCCTCCGACCGCTGAAACCGGGTCACGGCGACCCGCCCGATCCTCGTGGGTTCCGCCTCCAGCACCTCGAAACGAAGTCCGAGGTCCTCGACCGTCTCCCCCGGCTCCGGTACCCGGCCCAGACGTTCGAGCAGGAAACCCGCGATCGTGTCGAAATCGTCGTCCTCGGGCAGGGCGGTCTCCAGCATCTCGTTCAGATCGTAGATCTGGAACCGGGCGTCCATCTCCCACCGATCGTCTCCGACCCGGGCGATGGCGGGTGGGAGCTCCTCCTCGGTGTCGTGCTCGTCCTGGATCTCACCCACGATCTCCTCGAGCACGTCTTCGATGGTCACCAGTCCACTGGTCCCGCCGTACTCGTCGACCACGATGGCCATGTGGACCTCGCTCCGCTGGAAGTCGCCCAGCAGATCCTGGACGGGCTTCGTCTCCGGAACGCGGATCGGCTGGCGAAGGAGTCGATCGAGCCTGAAGTCCTCGACCTCGGTGCCGAGATACGGGACGAGGTCCTTCACGTAGAGGATGCCCCGGATCTCGTCGAGATTGTCCCCGTAGACCGGAATGCGGGAGTGTCCGGCCTCGATGATGACCGCGCGGATCGCGGCGAGATCGTCCGTCGACTGGATGCCCTCGATCTCGGTTCGCGGCGTCATGACCGTGCCCACTTCGGTGTTGGTGAAGTCCACCACGTTCTCGAGCATCTCCGCCGCGACCTCGTCGAGATCGCCGCCGAGCGTGGTGTCCTCGATGGAGCGACGGAGCCGGTCACTCGCCTCCGCCTCCTGCAGGTTGGCGCCACTGAGCCGACGCACCGCCTCGTCGATCACGCCACTGATGCCGGCGAGGGGACCGAGGATCAGGTCGACCACTCGAAGGATCGGCAGCGTCCGGACGAGAAGCGTCGTGCCGAGGTACGTGGCGAGGGCGCCGGCGATCACGCCGGTGAGCAGCCACAGCGTGAACGCGGACACCAGACCGGCGATCACGAGATCCGCGACGTTGAGGGACGCCTCCGTTCCCCGATCCGCGAAGATCACCAGATACGAGACGGTGACCGCGACGCTGCAGATGATCCTCAGGAAGGCGAACTCCGTCACCAGTCTGGACCGTCGCGTGAAGATCCACTCGACCCGCGGCGTCTCCTCGGTCTCCTCCCCGACTCCGTTTCGGCGTCGCAGTCGATGCTCGAGTTCGCTTCGACTCGGATCCTGCAACGAGAGACGAAGGGCGCTGCACCATGCCGCGACGACGCCGCAGCCGACGAGTATCAGCACGAGAAGACCGTTCATCCATCGCTCCCTTCCACGCGATAGACCGGACCGACGCCGATCAGGGTCAGAAGACGATCCTCCTCCGCGTGCATCCGGGCATGGGATTCCGGGTCGTGATCATCGTGCCCGATGGCGTGGAGCACCCCGTGCACGACGTAGAGCAGAAGTTCGTGCGTCGCGTCGTGTTCGAACGACGCGACCCTTCGCGACGCCTCGTCATGGCAGGCGAGCAGATCGACCTCGAGTCCGTCACCCGAATCCGAGACGAAGGTCAGCACGTCCGTGGGACCGGACACCCGGCTGAAGCGCCGGTGCGCCGCGGACATCTCGGCGTCGCCGACGATCCGTACCGTGCAGCGTGTGATGTTGACGTCGTGCTCGGCCGCGACGCGGTCGATCACGGCGGCGGCCCGATCACGGATCCAGGCCGGATCGATCGAGGCGGCGCCGGGAGCCGGGCAACGGACGTCGACGATCGTCGACGTCGGATCCTCCGAAACCCCGCAAGGAGATCCCGGTTCCGGAGGTTCGGGTTCCGCGGAGGGCTCGGAAGCCGATCCGCCGTCGGTCTCACCATCGGCATGCATCTTCGTTCAAGCTCCCGCGGTGACCGTGACCGGGACGAACTGCGGCTTCACGCGAGCCTCGAATTCGCCGCGATACTTGTTGACGATCGTCCGCACCGCCCAGTTGTTTCCATCCGCCAGGCCGCAGATCGTGGTTCCGGGCGTGAGTCCCATCGAACCGGCGACCTCGAGCAGGAGATCGAGATCCTTCGTGGTCCCGGCGCCGCGCTCGATGCGGGTCAGCAGCTTGAGGACCCAGCCGGAACCCTCGCGACACGGCGTGCACTGACCGCAGGATTCATTCTTGAAGAAGCGGGCAATGTTGCGGGCGACCGCGACCATGTCGGTGTCCTCGTCGAAAACCGTCGGGCAGGCGGTGCCGAGCCCGAGGACGTCGAACCGACCGATGTCGAAGTCCATCGGGGCGTCGAACTGATCCGGCCCGAGCACGCCCATCGAGACGCCGCCCGCGATCGCACCCTTGAACCGCTTGCCGTTCCGCATGCCCAGACAGTGCTTTTCGACGAGTTCGCGAAGCGGAATCCCCAGATCGCACTCGTAGACGCCGGGGCGCTCGACGTGTCCCGAGACCCCCATCAACTTGGTTCCGTAACTCGGGGGACCACCGGCGGCACTCTCGCACCCGTGTCCCTTCCACCACTCCACGCCGTGTTCGATGATCGGCACGACCGCCGCCAGCGTCTCGACGTTGTTGACGATGGTCGGGCGACCGAAGAGGCCCTTCACCGCGGGGAACGGCGGCTTGATCCGGGGCCAACCTCGCTTGCCCTCCACCGCTTCCAGCAGACCGGTCTCCTCGCCGCAGATGTAGGCGCCGGCGCCTCGGTGGAGATGACAATCCACCGTGAAGTCGGACTTGCCCTTGAGCAGCCCCTGCTTGCCGAAGATGCCGTGCTCGTAGGCTTCGTCGATCGCACGCTGCATGACCTTCGCCTGATGGTGGTACTCGCCGCGGATGAAGAAGTACGCGGTGTCCAGTCGGCAGGCGTAGCACGCGATCGCGATGCCTTCGAGCACGAGGTGCGGATCGAAGTCGCAGAGCAGCCGGTCCTTGAAGGTCCCCGGCTCGGCTTCATCGCAGTTGACCGCGAGATACCGTCGACCGCCGTCGGCGTCGGGCAGGAACGACCACTTCAGTCCCGCGGGGAAGCCGGCGCCACCACGGCCACGAAGCACGGCGCCCTTGACCTCCTCGATGATCTCCTCGGGTTTGCGATCGAGCGCCTTCTCGAGGTTCGCGTAGCCACCCGTACGGAGGAACTCCTCCAGACCGACGGTGTGACGATCCTTGGGATCGCCCCAGGGGTGGGTGGGGATTCGCTTGGTGAGGACTGGCTCGTTCATGGTCATTCCGGGGATCTCGAATTCGGGGCCTTGGTTCGCGTCGTGCCGTTTCGCGTCTGCTCGGATTCGTTCAAGGTTCGGTTCTGGAGTCGGTGTTTGTCCCGGCCGGGGAATCCGAGTCCGACTTCGGTCGAGGGTCCGCGGGCATCTCGACCTCCTCGATCGTGGTGCGACGCAGGACCACGTCGCCGTGCCGTTCGGTCTCCACCTCGCGCCGGACCTCGGTGGTCTTCGGCGCGGAAGGATCGGTCCGGATCCCCTTCGCGACGTGCCCGACGAACTCACCGAGCGAACGCATGATCGACTTGGGTTCCTTGCCGCTCATCCGGGCTCAGTGCTCCGATCCGCCGCCGACCTGCCGCGCTTCGGCGATCAGGCGGTCGATGGTGGGGATGTCGAGGTTCTCGTGCAGGGTCTCGTTGAACAACGCCACCGGAGCGGTGTCGCAGGATCCGAGACACTCCATCGCCAGCAGCGAGAAGAGTCCGTCTCCGGTCGTTTCGTGCGGCTCGATGCCCAGTTCGTCCCGGACGTGGTCGAGCAACGCCCGATGGCCGCAGACCTCGCATGCGATGGACTGGCAGATTCCGATGACGCACTTTCCGACCGGCTCGACCGTGTACTCCTCGTAGAAGCTGACGGTGTCCAGCACCTCGGCGGGCGGGATCCGGAGGAAGCCCGCGAGCTCGATCATCGCCTGATAGGGGACGTGTCGATATTCATGCTGGATCTCGTGGAGGATCGGCATGAGGGCGCCGTGCCGGGTCTCGTATCGCGGGATGATCTCCGCGGTCCATCGGGCCATCATGGCCTCGGTGCACCACGGCTCGTCGCGCTGCTCGATCTTGGCGTTTCCGGAATCTACGATCTTCCAGGACATCGATTGACCTCTCGCGGCCCGACCGACGATCGGCCGGGGTTGGGGACGGTTCGATCAGCGGTCCAGTTCGGCCGCGATGACGTTCAGGGATCCGAGCACGGCCACCACGTCGCTCACGAGGTGCCCCTCGATGAGCTTCGCGAACACCGAGTAGTTGACGAACGAGGGAGGACGGGTCCGGACGCGGGTCGGGTACTTCGTGCCGTTCGCGACGATGAAGTAGCCGAGCTCCCCGTTGGGACTCTCCACAGCGCCGTAGACCTCGCCGATCGGCGCGTCGACCCCGCGATTGTGCATGAGCAGCTCGAACAGCTGGATCGTGCCTTCGATGGAGCCGTAGACCTCGCCCTTGTCGGGAATCCGGGCCTTCGAATCGGCGAGGGTGTCGATGGGGCCGGACGGGATGTCGTCGATGAGCTGCTCGATGATCCGTACCGACTGCCGGAGCTCCTCGAGCCGCACCAGGTAGCGGGAGAAGGAATCCCCGTCGGTCGAGATCGGCACGTCGAACTTCACGGCCTCCGCCCCCCGGCCGTCCCAGTTGTCGGCGTAGCAGAGGTACGGATCGGACTTGCGGATGTCCCGGGTCAGGCCGCTCGCGCGACCCACCGGACCGGAGAGGCTCCACGCCATCGCGTCCTCGCGGCTGATGGTGCCGACGCCCCGAAGCCGGTCGTTGAAGATCCGGTTCCGGTTCAGGCAAGCTTCGAGATCACGCTGCGCATTCGGGAGTCGGGTGTGGATGAACTCCTTCACCATCCGCTTGAAGACCTCGTCGTCGTCGATGTCCCGCCAGGCGCCGCCGAGCCGGGTCCAGTCGGGATGGAACCGCTGACCGGAGAGGTACTCGACGATGTCGTAGATGAACTCCCGCTCGTTGAATCCGTAGAGGAAGCCGGTGAAGGCGCCGAGGTCGAGTGCCGCCGCGCCGATCGAGAGCAGGTGATCCTGGATTCGAGCGAGTTCGGCCATGATCGTCCGGACGACCTTGCACCGAGGCGTCACGTCGATGTCGAAGAGCTGCTCGCAGACCGTGTGCCACGCGATGTCGTTGCCGATCGGCGACACGTAGTTCATCCGGCTCACGGTGCACACGTACTGGTTGTAGTCGTGGTGCTCGCCGAGCTTTTCGAAGCCGGAGTGGAGATACCCGATGTGGGGCGTGCAGCGTGCGACCCGCTCACCGTCGAGCTCCAGCACCAGCCGAAGCGTGGTGTGGGTCGCCGGGTGCTGGGGACCGAAGTTCAGAACCCACCGGTCGGGGGCCTGGACATGGTCCTTGAGATAGTCGGTGTTCTCGATGTCGAGGCCGTAGACCTCGTCAGGCTTCATCGTGTAGGGCATGGATCGGGCCCGAAAGAGACGAATCGCTCACGGCGATCCGGAAGGGACGGTGACGAATCATCAGTATAGATGCGACTCGGGGTTCAAGACGGGGTTTGAGGCCCATTTGGAACCCCCGAACGGCCTTTTCAGCGGGTCGGGGGGCCGAGGACGGGCCGGAGCCCGGTAATTCACGCGCGGAACACCGCCCCGAGTTTCTTTCCGAGGAGCAGACTGGCGCCCGCGAGGCCGCAGGCGAGGAGGAGCATGGCCCAGGTGCCCATCGCGGATGCGATGCCCGGACCGTCTCCGAGCCGCTCGAACAGCACGTAGATCGCCTTGGTGATCGGATAGTCCGCCTCGCGCTGGGCCAGGATCAGGCTGTCGCTGACCTCCAGCATCGAGAAGCTGAATGCGAGCAGCGCCCCCGCCACCAGATTGGCCGCCACCAGTGGCAGGACCACGCGGCGAAGCACGGTCAGTCGCCCGGCACCAAGTCCCTGAGCGGCCTCCTCGAGGTCGACCGGAGTCTGTTCGAGGCCCGCGACCGTGGAGCGAACCACGTAGGGAAGCCGGCGAACGGCGTAGGCCACGATCAGCAGCGGGATCGGATTGGGATTCGCACCCAGGATGTCGGCGGCCCAGCGAAGCGGGCCGTCATCGAGGGAAGCAAGCGTCGATGCGGGCAGCAACGGGCCGAGGACCGCGGCGATCCAACCCGGCATCGCCCCTTGAAACGGCCATTCGAGGGTCATCGCGACGTAGCCGAACGCCATCACCAGGCCCGGTACCGCCAGAGGAAGCATGCACAGGGCGTCGAGCAGGCCGCGGCCCCGGAGCGTGGTCCGCACGATGATCCGGGCGGCGATGACGCCCACCACGAGATCCAACAGCACCGCGATCGAGGCGAGGAAGAGGCTGATTCGAATGGATCCGAGGGCGAGCGGATGCGACAGGGCCTCGGCGTAGTTGTGGAGCGTGAACGCCCGAGGAAGAATCGACTGGTACCACTGGCCTTCGACGGAGAGGCTTGCGAGGATCACGCCGACGTGGGGCATCGAAGCGATGCCGATCACGGTGCCGAACAGCAGGGCGGCGAGGATTCCCGCCACCGGGCCGAGCCGAACCGATGAATCGGCCCGCGAGGCCTTCGCACTGGAGGCGACGCCCTTGACGCCGGGAAGCACCCGGCCCAGCACGTAGAAGAGCGTCGCGGTCGACAGCATCACCACGGTCAGGGCGAACGGCTCCGCACTGGTCTCCATCTGCTTGAGTCCGTCGAAGATCTGAACGGGCGTGACCTGTCGGAACTCGAACATCAGCGGCGTGCCGAGTTCGGTGAAGCTCCAGATGAAGGTGATCGTGCAACCCGCGAACAACCCCGGCCTGACGAGCGGGAGCGTGATCCGACGGAAGCGGGTCCAGGCGGAGGCCCCCGCATCCCGGCCGGCCTCGTCGAGTGCCGGATCGAGGTTCGAGAGGGCCGCCAGAAGATTGAGATAGATGATCGGATAGAGGTGCAGCGCCTCGACGATGATCACGCCGAACAACCCCCCGTCGCCCAGGACGTCGATCGGGGCGTCGATGAGCCCCAGATCCGAAAGAAGGGCGTTCAGCGAACCGGACCGTCCGAGCAGGTGGCGGACGCCGATGGCCCCCACGAACGGGGGCAGGATCAGCGGAATCAGGACCAGCGCCCCGAACAAGGCCTTCCCCGGAAATTCATGTCGGGCTCCGACCATCGCCAGGGGCATCGAGATCACGATCGAGAGCAGCGTGGTCGCGGTGGCGATCAGCAGTGCGTTGAACAGCCCCCACCGGAGATTCTCGTCTCGAAAGACGTCGAGCACGTGGTAGAGGGTGTACCCACCGTCGACCGACGTGAAGCCACCCCGGACCGTCAGCCAGATCGGGTAGACCAGCACGATCCCGAGCAGTCCGATGAGCCCGTAGAGGGAGATGTACTTGCCGATGGAGTTCGAACGCATGCTCCGCGGAGTCTACGCGGATTCGCGAGCCGCCTCCGGGCCGATCGATCGACTCACCCGGTCCAAAGGGCGAGGAGAACGCCGATGTCGCCGCCTCCGACCGACCCGCTGCCGTCAAGGTCCGCCTCCGGATCGGCGGTCCCCCACCGCGAGAGCAGCACCCCGAAGTCGGCGCCATCGACCCGGGCGTCGTGATTCAGGTCCCCCGGGATGGAATCCGCCGCGGGCGGCAGCCACCAGGCGACCACCGCTCGAGTTGAAACGGAATTACCGTCGACCCGCGTGAGCCGAACCGCGTAGTCCCCGGGCGCGAGCCCTCGGACGTGGATCAGCTCCACGTTGTCCACGGCGCTGACGCTCTGGACATTGCCGCTCGCGAAGACGCCCGAATCGGCCCCCACCATCGACTCCGGGACGCCGTCCACGATCCGGAGCAGTTCGAGATCCAGGTCCGGATGCGTCGCGGTGGCGAAGTTCGACGCGACGATTCGATTCCAGGTGACGAGGATGCCGATCTCCTCCGCGACCTCGTTGATCGAGAATCGATGCCAGAGCACCTCGCCGTTGGACATCGATTCGAAATCCCATCCGGGGCCGGACATCGTCGAGACGGGGTTGTTGTCGCCGGCCCCCGGCTGCTCGAGTCCGGTGTAGATCGCATGGGCCCGGTCGATGTCGACCAGTCCAGCGCCGTAGATCTCGTCGATCGGCCTCGCGGTCGATCCGCGCTGCGGTCCCTTCGTGGCCGGGGCGTTGGTCCAGTCCTCGTTCCGTGAAGCACCGGCCAGCAGCACCGCCTTGATCACCTGAGGGAGATCGGCGATCGAATTGCCGGACAGTTCGGGCGTCACGTCGTGGGTCTCGTAGAGCAGGGCGGCGCATCCCGCGACGACCGGCGTCGCGAAACTCGTGAAGTCCGCCGGCGCCACGAGCTCGGGTTTCATCCGGCCCTGCTGTTCCGTGCCGGGGCCGGTGTCCGCTTCGGCGTGATCCCCGTCGGCCGTTCCCACCGCGATGCCGTGATGCATGCCGGCGAGAAGCGGCGGCGAGTCGCTGCCCGAACCGTTGTTCACGCCCACCACCCACAACGTCTTGAAGGTGTTGGCGGCGAAGTCCGCGCGGCGCAGGACGTTGATGTCGGCGGACGTCCCCCCGCTCGCGATCCAGCTGTGGTTGAAGATCCGCAGCCCGGACGGCGGCGGAAACGGCTGGAACGCGGTTCCCTGACGCAGGTATCCGGCGACCAGGAAGTCGTTG
>NZFT01000004.1 GCA_002690755.1 Phycisphaerae bacterium | reverse complement strand
GAACCAGCACGAACCAGAAGGAACCGACATGAACACCGACCTCTTCATCGAAAGCCTCTTCGCCTCGCTCGTCTCCGGAAACCGCAACGCCTCACGGCGGCTCGTCGAGACCGCGATCGATCACGACATCTCCGCGGACATCATCGCTCGAGAGGTCTTCTGGCCCACCATCAACAACATCACCACCCTCTACCGACAGGACCAGATGACGCGGCTCGCCCAGCAGTACGCGACTCGGGCCCTCAGCGGTCTCATTTCGCAGAACCAGGATCGATACGAAGCCAAGCCCGCCCGCGGCCGATCGATCTGCATGTTCTGCGGACCCAACGAACTCGATGACCTTTCGGGCCGACTGATCGCCGATCTGCTCGAAGCCGATGGTTATGAAGTCACCTACGGCGGTGGAAACATCGCCGACGACGACATCATGGCCGAGGTTCACGAGCGTCGCCCCGACATCCTGCTCATGTTCAGTTCCGGCGGTTCCGACGCCCCGGGCATCCGTCAGCTCATCGATCAGATCCGCGGCATCAACGCGATCCCCGAGATGCAGATCGTGGTCGGTGGTGGAATCTTCAACCGAGCCCCGGGCCTCGCCGAAGAGATCGGCGCCGACCTCTGGGCGACCGGACCCGACGATCTCATGGAGCAGCTCGAGGCCTACCCCGAAGTCCGGGCGAACCTCGAAGAGCGCACCGTCGGTCGCGGCAAGACGACGAAGGCCGCCTGATCCGGCGTCACCACGCCATCCAGAGCGAAGCGAAGGGTTCACACCCTCCGAAGCGCCGCCCGGTCCCCCGACCGGGCGGTGTTCTTTTGCGGTCGGAACCCGATCGAAGGTCCCGAGGGTCAGACGGTCGCGGGGCGACGAAGACCGCCGATCGGATCGTCGTTCCGACGGCCGCACCACCAGATCATCCCGAGTCCGATCGCGATCATCACGGCGCTGAGGCCGGCCGCGGGCCAGATGCTCGAGACGCCCCAGTTCGTCAGGTACTGGGCGCGGAACTGTTCCGAGACGATTCGCATCACGCCGTATCCGATCATGAACCAGCCACCGATGATCCCGGGCTTGCGCGGTTTCCACCACACGATCGCGAGCAGCGCGAACAGCAGGAGGCCGTCAGTGCAGGCTTGAAACAACTGGCTCGGGTAGTACGCGGTCAGATAGGAGGCGATCGCATCCGAAACATCGGACCGGCCCGTGTACACCGCATCGCGAAGCGTCTGTCGTCCCCACTCCCCGTTCGGGTTGGACACCATGGTCGCGAGCCCGTCGACGTTCGCCCCGTTCTGGAAATCGGGGTCGAGCATCTCGTCGGGATACTTCACGGCCCACCACGGGGCATCGGCCTGTCGTTCGGCGGAAAGTGGTCGGCCCCAGAGTTCACCGTTGACGAAATTGGCGATTCGACCCAGTCCGAGACCGATCGGGGCGCAGATCGCGACGCAGTCGACCAGGTGCCACGGCGTGATCCGATTCCGAAGTCCATAAAGAATGCAGGCCGCCATCACGCCCAGGATCCCGCCGTGACTCGCCATGCCGCCCTTGTGGATCTCGAGCACGCCCCAGAACGGGAACGAGCCGGAGAACGTCCACAGGAGATCGATGGAATAGAAGAAGACGTAGCCCAGGCGACCACCGACGAGCACGCCGACGACCATCCAGGTCATGAAGTCGCCCACCTGCTCCGGCTTCATCAGTCCTCGGCCCGTCTTCGCCATCCAGCGGAGGATGAACCAGCCGGCGATGAAGCCGGTCAGGTAGGCCAGCCCGTACCACCGGACCCCGAACCCGTCGCCGAAGCGAAGGGCGAAGGGTGAGAGGTCGTGGACATAGGCGGCGGCGAGGGTCGGCATGGGAAGGTGAATGTTACGGGGCGGACTCGACCTTCGAGCAGGCGACCTTGGAACCGTGGATACTCTGGGGCGAGTCATGCACGAGACCGCCGACCATTTCGTCCAGCATCTCTTCGACCTCTACGGTCCGATCGCGGTGTTCGGGCTGCTGGTCATCGCGGGCGTGGGGCTGCATCTGCCGGAAGATCTCATCGTCATTCCCGCCGGTTGGGAGATCGCGGCCGGGAAGTTCCCGATGTTCTGGACGGTGCTTGCCGCCTACCTCGGCGTCACCGGCGGCGACACGCTGTGGTTCCTGGTCTGTCGGAAGTTCGGAGGCCGCCTCGTCGGGACGCACTGGTTTCGCAAGCAGGCGCATCCGAAGCGCATCCTTCAGGTCAAGGCCCTCTACGACCGGCATGGGACGTGGGTGCTGCTCGTGTCGCGTTTCATTCCCGGATCGAGAACCGTCGGCGTCGCGGTCGGCGGACTCGTGCATCTCTCGTGGGGCGTGTTCCTGCTGGTCGAACTGTCGACGGCGATCCTGAGCGTCGGATTCCAGCTCGGTCTCGGGTACGCCGCGCAACGGGGGCTCTCGACCAGCGGGCCGCTGCACTGGGTCACCATCGGCGTCGGCGCCATCCTCGTGATCACGATCCTGGTGATGCTGGTCGCGTGGTGGCGTCGGTCCAAGACCGGCAAGACCCGCATTCCCCGTGCTCGGGCGTCATGGCTTCGTGAACAGCGGACCGGCGCCGCGCCTTCGGCGTGACGCGGACCGAGGCGCCGCTCAGGCGATCCAGTCGTGCATCACCTTGCCGTGGACGTCGGTGAGCCGCATGTCCCGTCCACCGAAGCGGACGGTGAGCCGTTCGTGGTCGATGCCCATCAGATGGAGCATCGTCGCGTGGAGGTCGTGGATCTCGACTGGTTTATCGATGGCGCGATATCCGTATTCGTCGGTGGCGCCGTAGGTCCGGCCCCCGGCGATGCCTCCGCCCGCGAGCCACATGCTGAAGCCGTGCTGGTTGTGATCACGCCCGTCGGAACCCTGGCTGAACGGCGTCCGCCCGAATTCGGCGCCCCAGATCACCAGCGTTGAATCGAGCAATCCCCGCTGCTTGAGATCCGCGAGCAGGGCCGCGATCGGCTGGTCGACGGCCCGGGCGTTGTTCTCGTGACCCTCCTTCAGCTTTCCATGCTGATCCCAGCGGTCACCACTCACCCTCGGGCAGGTGCATTCGATGAAGCGAACCCCGCGTTCGACCAGGCGACGCGCCAGCAGGCACTCCCGACCGAAGATCCGGGTTGGTTCGTAATCGCTCTCGAACCCGTAGTCGCGGCGGGTCGATGCACTTTCCGCTTCGACGTCCGTCGCCTCCGGTACCGCGAACTGCATGCGAAAGGCGAGCTCCTGATTTCGGATAGCGCTCTCGATGCGGTCGTCGCCCGAAGCCCGGATCCCCCGGTCGAACGCCTCCACGAGTCCGAGCTTCCGTCGTTGTCGATCGATCGACTCGCGCGGTTTCACGTTCGCAAGCACTTCGTCGGCGGGTCGGAGGACAGAGGCCTGGTGCGTCGCGGGAAGGTAGGCGTTGCCGAAGCACTCGAGCCCGCCCGGCGGGATGAGGCCGCCATCCAGCACCACGAATCCCGGGAGATCGCGACTCTCACTGCCGAGCCCGTAGGTGGCCCAGGCGCCCATCGACGGTCGCCCGGCGAGCCCGAGTCCGGTGTGCAGGAAGTAGTTCGCGTTGGTGTGTTCATTGAAGGGCGAGGTCATGGACCGCACCACGAGCAGGTCGTCGGCCATCTTCCGGACATGGGGGAAGAGATCGGAGACCGGAGTGCCGGCTTCGCCGCCGGGTCGGAAGTCCCAGGGCGTCCCCAGACAGTTGCCGTTGGAATCGAACTGGGTCGGGGACTTCTCCATCGGAAAAGGCCTGCCGTGCATGTCGGTCAGTCGCGGTTTCGGATCGAAGGTGTCCATCTGCCCGGGACCGCCGTCCATGTAGAGGAAGATCACGCTGCGGGCCTTCGCGGGATGATGTGGTGACGGAAGCATGCCGTCGCGGGCGATGCGGTTCGGGCTCGTGGCGACGGCGCGTTCCTCGTGTCCCAGCGCTGCGAACGCGGCGAGCCCGAACCCACCGGCGACCTGACGAAGCATGTCGCGCCGGGTGGTCGCACCTGCGAGGAACCGACCGCAGTGATGTGATTCGTGGGACATGGTGGAATCCGGTGGTTTCAATCGAGGTGGATGAAGGCCTTGGCGTTGTAGAGGGCGTGGGTAACGTCGGTCCAGGCCTCCAATCGGTCGGTCGACTCGGACACGTGATCCACGATGGTGCTGACGTCCTCGTCGGTGGGCGCTACCGCGAACGCCTGTCGCCACAGGTGGCGAGCCCGCGCGTCGTCGCTTCCGATCGCGGCATCGGCGAGGATCGATTCCGCCCACGCGACCGCCATCTCATGGACGAAGGGATCGTTCAGGAGCACCAGCGACTGGGCGGGGACGTTCGAACTGTTGCGACGGCCGACGGTGGTCATCGGGGCGGGCAGGTCGAAGGCGGCGAGCATCGGATTCGCGAAGTTCCGGCGGACTTCGAGGTAGAGACTCCGTCTCCCGTCGCCGTCGAGTGGTCCGCTCCGGCCGGGACGGCCGCGACCGTTCATGAACGGCGTGAGATGGGTTCCGACCGAGGCGCCCCCCCGGGTCGGGTCGAGTCGGTCGCTGGTGAAGAGCATCGAATCGCGAATCGCCTCCGCCTCGAGCCGACGGATCGGCACGGCGGCGAGCAGACTGCGACTCGGATCGATCGAGCGCATCCGGTCCGCGGTCGCTTCGGCGGGCACGCTCGAGCGCCGATACGCGCTGGAGAGAACGATCGATCGGATGAGGTCCTTGATCGACCAGTTCGTTCGGAATTCGGAGGCGAGATGGTCGAGGAGCCGTGGGTGCGAGGGCATCTCGCCGAGTCCACCGAAATCATCGGTGGTCGCGACGAGTCCCCGACCGAAGAGATGATGCCAGACGCGGTTCGTCATGACCCGGGCGGGGAAGGGATTGGACTCCGCGAAGATCGTCTCCACGAGTTGAAGGCGTCCCGACCCCGAGTCGTCCGGCGGAGTCGGTTCACCGGCGATCGACGTGATGAACGAACGAACCGCGATCTCGCCGGGGGTCCGATGCGAGCCGCGGATGGAGACGTTCGGATCGACTCCGGAACCTTCGAGCGCCGCAAGCACCCGGACCGGCCCGGGGATGTCGCCCGCGATCCTCTTCCGGCGGGCTTCCTCGGTACTCACCGCCTCCCGGTTGGCATCCGCTTCGGGCCGCGTGTCGCCCCAGAGTCCGGCGTCGATCAGCCGGTCTCGAAGCGGTTCGCGGTACCTGTTCTGGCCGTCGACGTCGGTCGCCGCCTGCGCGAAGGCTTCGGCAAGCAGATCCGAATCCTCGCCTCCGGCGGCGTCGATCCAGTCGGGAAGATCCTCGCCGGGAAGTCGTCCGTCCCCGCGATCGCTCATCCAGATCGCGTCGACTTCGAGTCGTCCCGATCCGTCGTCGATGAGTTCGAGATGGGCGCGGCTGCCCGCCTGGAGCCGCGTGTCGTTCACCACGTGTCGCCAGCCGTCGTTCGAGGCGACGTCCCGCCGGTACCCGCTGAAGAGCAGGGCGTTGAATTCGTCCATCATCATGCCTTCGACCACCAGTCGGATCCGCGCGCCGTCGCCGGTGCCGCGGACCCGCCAATGCAGGAACCTTCGATCGAGCGTGAAGGTCTCGCTTCGGAGCGTCCCCTGCAGGCGAGAGTCGCCGTCGTCGCTCGCGAGCGTTCCGAGACGGGGTGTCACCACGTCCTCCGTTCCAGTCCACGCCCATCCGGTGGGATACCACCGCAGGTCGGTGGTCGGGCCGTCGAACGACTCGAGCACCGTCGCATTCTCGTCGACGACCAGATCGATGTTCGGGAGCACCTGCCCCCGTCGTTCGCGACGCGAGGCTTCTTCGTCGATCGCGCCGTCATGGCCGAGCAGGACCCAGGCCCGCCACGGGTGGTCCGGCGATCGCCATGCGTCGTTTCGCAACGTCTCGGTCCAGCGACCGAGCAGATCGGGATCGAGATCGCGGGTGTGGGCGACCGCGGCGATCCGCGTTGGATCGACCGGCTTCCAGGCCTTGCCGTCGGGGGTCCGGTCCGGTCGCGCCTCCGCGGCGGCACTCAGATACGTCGCGAGCCGAGTCGGTGGCGTCCGGGTGGAACACAAGTCCGGTGAAGGCCCTGCATCTTCGAGACGCGCCACCGCCTCCGCGATCCGTGCGTGTGGATCGAGATACGCGTACCCCTGGTGCATCGACTGCAGGTACCCGGACAGCGCGTAGTAGTCGCGGGTGCTGATCGCATCGAACTTGTGGTCGTGGCATCGAGCGCAAGCGACCGTGAGCCCGAGGAATCCCTGCCCGAACACTTCGAGCTGGTTGCTGATCCGTTCGGACTGGTCTTGGGTGACGTCGGTGGGTGCGTGGACCGCCTGGTGGAAGTACCACTGTCCGGTTCCGATCACGCTTTCGTTCGTTCCGTCCACGGGGTTCGGCCGCGGGTCGAGCAGATCGCCGGCGATCTGTTCCGCGACGAAACGGTCGTACCCGAGATCCTGGTTGAAGGCCCGGACCACCCAGTCGCGATACCGCCATGCTTCGCGGACCGGATAGTCGAACTCGTGTCCGTAGGTCTCCGCGTAGCGGACGAGGTCGAGCCAGTGACGTCCCCATCGCTCGCCGAAGGCCGGTGATGCAAGGTACGTCTCGACGATCCGCCTCCATCGATCGTCGCTCGGGTCGCGCTCGAATTCTTCGATCGATTCCCGATCGGGGGGCAGTCCGGTGAGATCGAACGCGAGTCTTCGAATCTGTCGCGCGGGCGTCGCGTCGCCGGCGGCCGTCAGGCCTTCGGCGTGAAGACGATCTTCGATGAACCGGTCCACGTCGTTTCGAACCGTCGCCGATCGATCTTCCTCGACGGTCGGCGGCGCAGGATCCTGAATGGGCTTCCACGACCAATGGCCGTCGTACTCCGCTCCCCCGTCGATCCAGCGTCGCAGGATCTCGACCTCGTCGGTCGTGAGTGGTTCGCCGGAGGGCGGCATCGGATCGAGATCGTCGGTGATCCGTTCGAGCAGGAGACTGCCGCTCGCATCATGAGGAAGCACGGCGGGTCGGCGTCCGGCCTTCGCCGGTTCGACGGCACCGGCGCGGACGTCGAGCCGGAGACTGCGCTTCCGCGTCGAGGCATCGGGGCCGTGACAGGCGAAGCAGCGGGCGACGAGGATCGGACGCACGTCGCGGTTGAAGTCGATGGTGGCATCGGCCGCCGGCACGCCCGCATGAATCGTGTCGTCCGGCACGCCGTCGTCGGTCGTGACGGCGGTCGACGCGGCCGCGACCGCGAGGACGGCGAAGACTTCGACGACGTGGTTTCGTTTTCGCTCATCGGATCTGGACTTCCGCTGCATGTCCGCATGATATTCCACCGCACCGGATCACCAAACACCAAAATCCCGGTCGATCGGCGGGGTGGAGGTCCCGCACCGATCCGCCTCCGAGCCGGGATTCAGGTCGCCGGTGGCGTCGGTCCTCGGTTCATCAGCCGGGGCGCCTGGCTGGCGAAGATCCCCAGGAGCATCAGGCCGCAACCGAGCAGGGTGCGGTCGTCGTAGGTCTCGCCGAGGAGCCACCAACCCCCGATCGCCGCGAACACCGCTTCGAGGCTGAGCAGGATGGCGACGTGGGAGGGTGGACTCTTGCGCTGTGCGACGATCTGCAGGAAGAACGCGACCCCGATCGCGAGGACCCCCGAGTAGAGGATCTCCCAGGTCGCGCTTTGAAACACCTCGAGGAGATTCAGCGCTTGTCCGGGTCCTTCGATGACGATCGCCACGAGCATCGTCGTGACGGCGACCACGGAGAACTGGATCACCGTGAGATCGATGGGATCGGTGTGGGGCGAGTAGCGGGCGACGATCTGCACCTGGATCGCCCACCCGATGGCGCCACCCAGCACCAGCATCGCGGGCAGGTCGATGCTGAATCCGCCCGCGCCCTCCTTGATTCCGAGGAACCACATCCCGATCGCGGCCAGGCCGCAGCCGATCCAGGTCGCAAGATTGGTTCGGACGCCCAGCAGCATTCCGATGACCGGTGTGAACACGACGTAGAGACCGGTGATGAACCCCGCCGGACCGGCTTCGGTACCCACGATCCCCCACTGCTGCAGTGCCGAAGCGGCGGCGACCACGAGGCCGAGCAGCACGGATCCCTGAATCAGGAGGCGGCGTTCCCGGCGGCGATCGGCGGGGCCGTCTCCCTGGTGGATCCGAGGAATGAAGAGTCGGAGGGGGGCGACCGCGAGGGCCCCGATACCGAATCGAACGGCGTTGAACGTCAGTGGCCCGACGGCATCCATCGCCTCCTTCTGGGCGATGAAGCCGAATCCCCAGATCGCCGCGGCGAGCAACATGAGGAGGTCTGCAGTGATTGGAGTCAGGCGCATGCGGGGAGAAGGTACTCCCCCCTCCGACGTCGAGGGCGGGTTTTTAAGCCTCTGGAATGGGATATTCGGACGCCTCAAGGCGGTCAGATCTGAATCCCGGTGGCTCGCGCACCCGAACCCGGTCGCATGGGTGGCCCGATTCCTGCTGTAGGTCTGCCCGGATCCGGCATTTTCCAGAGGCAATCTGCAACGGAAAACGCTCGTTCTAGTAGAAGAGACCCCCTCCGGACCGATCTCCCCCGATCTCCCCCGGTCGGCTCAACCCCGTTTCACGCCAGGAACCGCCATGCAATCACCTCAATGCGATTTCGATGCTCCCATGCCCCCGCGTCGTGCCGGCAAGGCCGTTTCCTGGGTGGTCGGCATCCTCGCACTCTCCTTCGTGGGCGTGATCCTGTACCTGACCCTCGGGGGTCGGACGACGACCGTGGCGGTGGTCGATGCATCGGACATGCACACGGTCGGGCGTGGCGACTTCGAGATCATGATCCCCGCCAGCGGCGAACTGGTCGCGGGAAGCCAGGTCGAGATCCGAAACCTCCTCGAAACGCGTGCCGTGATCACCGAAGTGGTCGGCGAAGGGTCGTTCGTCCGGAAGGGTGACATCATCCTTCGACTCGCCGATGACGAGTTGGTCGACCGGATCAAGGATGGCGAGGACAAGGTCCAGACCGCCGAGAGTTCCGTGGTCGCATCGGAACAGTCCCTCGCGATTCGACAGTCGACCATGGCCAGCGATCTGGAGAAGGCCGACCTCCAGATCGAGATCGCCAACCTCGACCTCAAGGCCTGGGAGGAAGGTGGCGTCGTCACCACCCGGCAGAAGCTGGATCTCGACATCGAGACCGCCCGCATCAACCGGGATCGGACGGTCCGGCGGGCGGCCGACGCGGAGAAGCTCCTCGGCAACGGCTGGGTCTCCTTCGACGAGTACGAAGCGGATCGTATCGCGATGATCGAAGCCGAAGCCAGAGTCAAGGAATTCGAACTCGCCAGGACGATCTACGAGAACTACACGATCAAGCAGGAAGAGGCGACCAAGCGATCCGCGGTGGAGCAGAGCCTCGCCGAGAAGGGCCGGGTTCGCCAGCGACACGAGGCGGAGATCGTGAAGATCGAAGCCGACGTGGAGAGCGCGCACTTCAAGCGGGATACCGCGATCGAGCGGCTCACCGAACTCAAGGAACAGTTGAAGGCGTGCGTCGTCGAGGCTCCAAGCGACGGCCTGGTCGTCTTCGCATCGAGCCTTTCGGGTGGCGAGCGTCGAGGCCGTGACAACGATCCGCCGCCGCAGGTCGGCACCGAACTCCGCCAGAACGAGCTCGTCATGATCCTGCCCGACACCAGTCGCATGATCGCGAGCATGAAGGTCGGTGAGGCGCTTAGTGGTCGAATCAAGGAAGGCCAGTCCGCCGTCATCTACAGCGACTCGGTCCCCGGCACCGCGATTCCCGGCACCGTGCTCGGGGTCAGCGTGCTCGCGGAAAGTGGTGGCTGGCGTGATCCGAATCGTCGTGACTACACCGTTCGCGTCCTTCTGGACGCCGATCCGGCACTTGGGCTGAAGCCCTCGATGCGATGCCGGGGCGAGATCGTGCTCGGCCAGGTCGAGAACGCGATCACGGCGCCGATCCAGTCGGTCTTTCGAGCCGGTCCGCTCGCCTACGTCTACACCACCTCGGAAGGTGGTTTCGCCCAGACCGCGGTCAAGATCGGACGCGCGAGCGAGATGGAGGTCGAGATCGTCTCCGGCCTCGACGAAGGCGAAGACGTGCTCCTGAGGCGTCCAACCGCGGGCGAGATCGTCTCCGAGATCGAATTGAAGACCGGCGAGAGCGGGTTCGGGGGCGGTCGTCCGAGTGGAAGGCCCTCCGGGCGTCCCGGTGGCCAACCCGCCGGAAAGCCCGCCGGGGTCGCGGCGGCCGGCAAGCCGGATTCCGCCGGCACCTCCTGAACCCCGATTCGATTTCCGGTGGTACTGGATCGCCGGACGACCGGCGGTGAGATGGCCCGGGCATCACGACGCTACGGTGAACACGCTTCGAGCGACTCGCCGGACGCCTCGCACCCATGCCGATCATCTACATACTCGTGTTCCTCGGCTTCTTCGGCGGCGCCCTCGTCTCCCCCGTGCTGTCGCCGATGTTCCTCCATCCCGTCGAGCATGGTGTCCTCCCCGATGGAACGAGCATGGCGCAGCGGGTCTTCCTGCTCGGCGTCGCGATGGGCATGATGCGACTCGGCGAGTTCTTCGGATCTCCGCTGCTCGGACGCCTGTCGGATCGCCACGGAAGACGAAACGTCCTCGTGGCCGCGATGGGCATCACCGGGCTTGGAAATTTCGCGATCGCCTGGTCGATCGGGATCGATCAGGTCTGGCTCATCGTCCTCAGCCAGTTCCTCATCGGATTCACCGGGGTGCTCCTCGTGCTCGCCCAGGCGGAGGTGGCGCATCGCTGGACCGGTGTCGAGAAGACCCGACGTTTCGGGTACGTCTACCTTGCGAGCAGCCTCGCCTACGTCTTTGCGCCGGTGATCGGTGGTCATCTCGCGGATCGGAAG
>NZFT01000003.1 GCA_002690755.1 Phycisphaerae bacterium | reverse complement strand
CGGGGTGGCCATTCTTCGTCGCCACCGACCGGCCCAGCCGTCGCGGGAGGCGAGCGGTCGGACCACGCCGTGCTGCGGTCGCTCGATCCAGCGGACGTTCCGGCGTCGACACCACGCCGCGACCCGACGATCCCGGGCGTAGGTGATCGCGAGTCCGGTCTCCTCGTGACTCCGAAGTTCCTCGAATCGCCATTGATCATGGAGGCGGTCGAGCGTCTCCGGCATGGCGCCGTGTCGCACCAGCAGGACCGAACCGAGCGATGCGAGTCGGTCCCGGAGTTCCCCGAGACAGTCCTCGATGAAGGCGAGATGCCGCGGCGACCATTCCGGGGACGCCAGCACCTCGGGCTCGTGGGTGTAGAGGCCGACCACCGGACCGTGCTCGGCGGCTTCGACGAGGGGTGCGTGATCCGCGACCCGCAGGTCGCGTTTGAACCAGACGACGGCGCGTGGCATCCGATCCGTTTCGTGACCGGTCCCGGCGTGGATTCGACGATGCCGATGGTGGGTGGAAACACGATGACGTCCGGACGGGTGATTTTCACCGGCCCGATGCCGGGATGACGGAGGTACTCGTGATTCAAGATCGATAGACTTTCGTCCGGCGAATTCGCGAAACCCCAACCCGAAGAAAGAGCCCGCCCATGCTGATCGAACACACCATTCTCGGAAACGACATGCAGGCGGTCGAGGTCACGCTGCAGCCGGGCCAGGAGCTCGTCGCGGAGGCGTCGACCCTGCTGGCGATGGACGAGGGCATCACCTTCGAGGCAAGGGTCGGCGACGGCTCCGGCAAGAGCGGAGGGCTGATGGGGGCGTTGGGGCGGGCGGTCACCGGCGCGGGCGTGTTCCTGACCCACTTCGAGAACGGTGGAAGCGGGCCTGCGAAGGTCTCGTTCGCCGCGAACAGTCCGGGTCGCATCGTGCCGGTCCATCTTCCCGACTGGGGCAACGCGATCAAGGTCGAGCACAGCGGCTTCCTGTGCGCGACCAAGGGCACGCACATCAACGCGAAACGGGCCAACCGGATCCGGGCGGGCGTGTTCGGCGGCGCGGGCTTCTTCCTCCAGCAGCTGGAAGGTGACGGCACGGCGTTCCTGCACTGCTGCGGTTCGGTGATCGAACGCACGCTCGACGACGAGGTGCTGCGGTGCGAGCCCGGTGCGGTGGTGGCGTTCGATCAGGGGCTCGACTTCTCGATCGAGCGGGCCGGAAATCTCAAGACCATGGTGTTCGGCGGCGACGGTGTCTTCCTCGCGACGATCCGGGGTTCGGGCAAGGTGATCATGCAGAGCCTGCCCTGGGGTCGCGTGGTCAGCCACATCGTCGCGCAATGTCCCAGCAAGTAGCGGGCTCGGCGTCGGTTTCACGGGTTCAGGGGAAGGGACGGCTTCGATGACCGATCTCGAAATCGCGCTCGACGATCCGACGGCCGCCGACGTCGCGCTCGCGCTGCAGGCCCATCTCGACTTCGCTCAGGAGTGGTCCTTGCCGGAGAACGTCAACGTGCTCGACGCGAAGACGCTCGCGGCGGAGGGTGTGCAGTTCTTCGCCGCTCGAGGGGGAGGACGGCTGCTCGCGATCGGCGCTGTGAGTCCATTCGAGGAAAATCACGTCGAGATCAAGTCGATGCACACGCTTGAAGCGGCCCGCGGACGTGGGATCGGCTGGGCGATGCTCGAGCGTCTGGTGTCGACGGCCTACGAGCAGGGCGCCGGCCGCGTGAGCCTCGAGACCGGAACCGGCAAGGGCTTCGCGCCCGCGCGTCGGCTGTATGAACGTGGAGGTTTCAAGATCTGCCCGCCGTTCGGCGAGTACCGCCACTGTCCGGACAGCGTCTGCATGACCCGGCGGATCTGAGCTTCGCCGCGCTGGGGCGGCTTCGGCCCGGAGGGATCAGGCGCAGGCGGCGCAGCGACCGGAGAGCGTGAGTTCGTGTGACTCGAGCTGGAACCCGTTCGGGAGCATCTTGCTCAGGCCACCCGGGCAGCCCTCGATGTCGTAGAAACGATCACAGATCCGACAATGGAAGTGGTGGTGATGGTGCGACGCGACTGCCGCGGGTTCGTAGCGGTCTGCCGATCCGGGAACCGGAACGTTCGCGACTTCCTCGTCCTCCTGCAGTCGCCGAATCGTCCGATAGACCGTGCGGATGCCCAGGGAAGGGACGGCATCGCTGGCGGCGGCATGGATCTCTTCGATGGAGAGTGGCCTGCCGGCCTCCATGATCGCCGTCCGGATCGCCTCAAGCTGCTTCGTGTTCCTGCGGCTCGTCATGCCGAGATTCTCCCATTTTCGACGGCTCAGGTCGATTCGGGTCGTCAGCGGGGTGAAAATGGCAGTTTATTGCCAATAGAAGTTGACACTGAATTGCCATCAAGGAATCATAGGGGTGATTCAGGCGGATGTCCGCTTTTGGAGCGACCAGATGATTCCACCGCGACGAAATCCCGGTCTCGGCCGCGTGCTAGCGCGAGAACGAAACGGCTTCACGCTCATCGAGATTCTCGTCGTGCTCGGTGTCATCACGCTCCTCGTCGGAATCACGGTTCCGATGCTTCGCGGAGCGCGGCTGGCCTCCTTGAACACCATGGACCTCTCGCAGCTCCGGCAGCTCGGGGTTGCGCATCTCGCGTACCAGGCGACGAATACCGACCACTTCGTGGACGTCGGGCTGCCTCATGGTGGTTACGGGGACGAGGCCCAGAGTTTCGCGGAGGTCCTCGCGCGATACACGGACGACATCGTGATGAAGTCGCCGCTGGACACGAGTCGGCACTGGCCCTCGGATGTCGGGGGTGACGGAATCGGCGTCGAGGACGGCGGGGCGGGGCCGCTGCGTCGGACCAGCTACGGCATGAACAACTACCTCTCGAGGAACTACTCCCCGATGGTCGCGTTGTACGGCCCGGGGCACGCCGCCGATCGGTTCACGAAGGTGCGACGTCCGGAGCGAATCGTGTGCTTCCTGCACATGACCCGGAAGGGCGATTTCGCGGTGAGTGACCACCCCCATGTCGAATCATGGGACGCGGGGAACGAGCCCTGGGAACTTGCAAGCCGCCAGGTCGCGATCTCGGCGGCGGAGGGCGAAGAGGTCGTGGATGAACTCGCGACCTCGAACTACGGCATGCTCGACGGCTCGACCGCCACGATCGAGTTCGGCGATCTCTATGAATCGGCGGATCGCAATGCCTTCGATCCCACGGTCGAGCTTCCGAGAACGGGCGGATGAGCCGATGGTCGATCGACCTGCAGGTCGCCAGCAAGGACACCCACGAATGAACCACGATCCGAAACGACACTCAATCGCCCTCCTCCGGATCCTCCTGCTTCCGTTGCTTCTGTTCGCCGGCGATGCGATGGCGCAGCACCCCGGGGACATCGGGCTCGGAGTCGCGGACGGTCGCCTGAAGGTCGATGGCCCGATCGGGGCAGAGGACGCGAACGGTATCTTCTACGGGGTGTTCGGCGACACCGGTTTCCCCGGCTACACGTCGAATCCCGGATTCGACGCCTTCCCAGGGACGTTCGCTCCGGGACGGATCGGCTTCAACGTGCTCGCCGGTCTGCGCCGCTGGGACATGAAGCTCGGTGACTGGGAAACGCCGACCTCGGTTCCCGAGCGGATGAGCATCTCCTTCATCACACTCGAACGCGTGGTCGAAGACGAGCCGATGAGCGGATTCGATCTCGCCGTCCAGCCCAACGGCGGCTGGCATCGGCACCTCGACTTCGAGATTCTCGGCGATGCCTCGGGAGAACGGCGTCCCGGTGTCTACAGGCTCGACCTGTCCCTCTACTCGACCATGGGGATCGCCGACAGCGACCCGTTCGTCATCCTCTTCAACTACGACGCGTCCAACGCCGAAGTCGATGCCGCGATCGGCTCCTTCGACGACTCACCCCCATGCCCCGGCGACTTTGATGGCAACGGGGTCGTCGACGGCGCGGACTTCGGTTCGATGCTCGGCGCGTTCGGAACCGAAGATCCCGAGCTCGACCTCGATGGCGATGGAACCGTCGGGGGCGCCGATGTCGGCCTGCTGCTTGGCTCCTGGGGAATCTGTCCCTGATCCTTCCGACCAGTCCCTCTGCGGCTTCGGTCTCCAAATCCTGCTTCTCATCCACTCCCTTCCGAGTGAAAGTTTTCAAATGATGTTTACGTCCTTCAGTTCGACTGCTCGTCTCGCCCGGCTCGCCGTGGTGGCCTCGCTTCCCGTCCTCATTTCATCCGCGGCGATCGCCGACGAAGAGGGTGAGGAGCACTATGACATCGGCGTCTGGAACGACAACGGTGTTCTTCGCACCGGTGGATGGGATCACGACACCGAGACGCTCGAAGTCGCTGGTCTGCGGGTCTTCGAAGGACACTTCGGCGAGGATCCCGACTTTCCCTTCGCCATCGACGAACCCGGGATCGGCGGCGTCGCCGCCGAGCTCGGACTTCCGATCGGGGCGACTCTCAACCTGAACCTGGCTTCAGGCCTCCGAATCTGGAACGGCAACGGCTTCGATGCCGACAACGCCACCTCGATGTTCATCGACTACGGACCGGAGTCGATCGATTCGCTGACCGGTGGCTCGATCGATTTCCTGATCTCCGAAGACTACGACCTGCATCCGATCTACTCGATCGATCCGAACTCCATCGCCGGCTCCTACCTGCTCGAATTCAACGTCGCGATGGACGGCTTCGCGACCAGTGATTCGTTCTGGATCGCGTTCAACTTCGGCCTGGACGACGAGGACTTCGAAGCCTCCGTCGAGTGGGTCGAGGGCAACCTCGTGCCGGCACCGGGTGCCATCGGCCTGCTCGCGATGGCCGGCCTCGCCTCCCGTCGTCGTCGGGCCTGAACGAACCCTCGACCTGGTCTGATCTTCAATGAGGCGGATGTGGACACGTTCCACATCCGCCTCGTTTCGTCGGCCGGAAGCCGCCGCCGGTGGATGCTCCGAAACTGCCCACGGGAGGGTGATCGGCCTCATGTGAATCGACATGGGTGTGGTGGTCGATGGTGGGGCGACGCATCCGATCTTCGATGCGCCCCAAACGTTTGTCAGTCATTCCGAAGTACGCACTGGCTCGGTTCGGCGACTATCTTGTTCCCGAGCGTTCCGTCGGCAACGCCTCGTTCTTTCGCCCACCTCATCCCATGAACAGGAGATTGCAGATCTTGAAGCACCTGACCTCTGGAATCATCATCACCGCCTCATTGGCGTTCACCGGCACCGTCGTCGCGGACCAAGGCTCGACGCCCGCGTCCATGGACGAGTTCGTTCACTGGAACCTGGATCGCGGCGCCTGCGGAACCTGGAGCGACGTCGGCGTCACGGAGGCGATGTGGGTCGGCATTCCCGCGGGCCTCGAAGTCACGAACACGCAGAAGACCTGGTACGACGTTCCGACCGGCGAGCTCTACAACAGTCATCACATGGAGGCCGAGGATGGACGCGTCATCTCCACGGGGTCGAACGTGATGACCTGGGATGCGGATCGAAAGGCGGTCGTTTCGGCGGGCTCCGGGTTCGACATGGGCAAGCCGTACCACGGCAATTCGGTGCTGGTCGGCATGACCGCCGACACCCTGACGTGGGAGTACACCGAGCACTCACAGGGCAAGACCACGGTCTATGAGAACGTCGTCACCTACACCGGCCTGAACACCAGGACGAATGCGGTGAAGGTGAAGGGGGCCGACGGTAACGCCTGGACCAGCGAATCCACGCGGGCGAATCCCTGCAAGGCGACGCTTGCGGAGGCCGGCCTGCCCGGTACCTGGGAGACCACGCGTCCCGACGGGACCATCGCTCGCGAGGTGGTCTCCTGGGTCGCCGACGACCACGTGCTCAAGTACGAGCGATCCGCGAAGTCACCGGGCGGCGACTGGAAGAGTGAGAGTCTCTTCGTCTGGTACTGGGACCCGGCGTACGACCACGTCGCGACGCTCTATCTCGACGCCCACGGAACGGTGATCCACGGCAAGGTCGATTCGATCACCCGCAACGGTGACGCCGTGACCATCGTCGCGACCCACGAGGGCAGCCGGTTCGGCGGACTGACCATGAGCACCCACGCGACCCAGGTCATCACGCCGAAGACCCTCACCACCACCTTCCAGAACATGTCGCTCGATGGTGTCCGGCATCCGATGAGCTGGAGCGAAGGCGCCCAGACCGTCGACCGGGTCGATTGAGCGCCGGGTCGGTGGCGCGAACGCCGCCGACCGGCCGATCCGACGATCGCATCACAGGACACCCCGGTACGCCGCCGGGGTGTCCTGACGTTCGGGAGGGAATCGAACGATCGACGATTGCCGCGTGGTGATCTTCCGACTACCCTCGTCCATCATTCCCGACGATCAGGAAAACACCGATGAAAACCCCGACCGGCAGCTCGCATCTCACCCTTGCGCTGGCCCTCTTCGTCGCGACTGCAACGATCTCCAGCGTCCGCGACGCGGAGGCCTGCACCTGCATCACGCTCGAAGCGAGTGACGGTGCGGTGGTGGTGGGACGCACGATGGAGTGGGCGGCCTTCGACGTCGATTCGAAGGTCGTGGTGATTCCTCGGGACTGTGAGTTCACCAGTGAGCTCGAGGGGGGGCGATCGGGGGTCTCCTGGAAGACCACCCACGGCGTCGTGGGCTTCGACTACCTCGATCGTGAGAACCTGATCGACGGCATGAACGAGCAGGGGCTCGTGGTCAACGGCCTCTACCATCCCGGTTACGCCTCCTATCCGACGCTCGACCCGGCGCAGGTCGCCTCGAGCATCGAAGTCACCGACGTTCCCCTCTATCTGCTGGCGACGTGTGCATCGACCGAGGAGTCCCGGGACGCGATCAACGCGGTCTCGGTCGTCGCGACGCCGATGAAGGCGCTCGGTGGCATCCAGCCGCCCTTGCACTTCCTGATCACCGAGCCGAGTGGCAAGGCGATCGTGGTCGAGTTCTTCGAACGGAGGATCCGGATCTTCGACGCGCCGCTCGGGGTCCTCACGAATGCACCGACCTACGACTGGCACATGACCAACCTGCGAAACTATCTGGGTTTCTCGGCGACGGAGCGGTCTTCGATCGACGTTCGAGGGGCGGACCTTGCACCACTCGGCCACGGTACCGGGGCGATCGGACTGCCCGGCGACATGACGCCGCCGTCCCGGTTCGTGCGGGCCGCGGCGTTCTCGGCGAGCGCCCGCCCCACGAAGACCGGGCCCGAGACGATGTACGAGGCGTTCCGAATCCTCGACAACTTCAACGTTCCGGTCGAGGCCGTGACCGCGGGTGCGAAAGGCGACGGCGGTTCCGAACTGCGGAGTGGCACGCAGTGGACCGTCGCCTACGACACCCGGAATCTCACGATTCAGTTCCACACCATGAACAATCGCCGGATCCGTGAGGTCGACCTGAAGGACATCGACTTCACCTCCGGAAAGTGCTATCGAAGACGACCGATGGACGTGAGTCCCGAAGAGGACGTCAAGAAGCTGCCCGGCTTCTGAAACGCTTTTTCTCCGATGCGTCCGCGGAGCGATTCGTGGACGCTCGAACGCGTGGAGTGCCGAGTTGATCAGTGAAGCATTCTCGTTGTTCGTGCGTTCGGCATCGCGCCGCCGCCATTTCGGGAATCGCGGTGGCCATCGGATCAAACGTCGGGCCGGCGTTGACTTCGGGAATCGTCGTCGTTCCTTGTCGCCGACGCCGTGCGTCATCGACACGCGATCGAGTTCACGTTGCACGCGGGGGTCGATGCATCCGCGAGCACGGCTGGTACCGGTGGTGGCGGAGGATGGCGATCGAAACGGCCGAAACGTTCGAAACGTTCCATCGCGGCGCTGCGTGAAAATGAATCATGCGCAACGAACACCGTGGCGATACTCGAAATCGATCTTCGTTTAGCGTTGTTGAACACGACCTCGTGACATTTTCTCCGTGGTGTCGTGCAGCTGGAGGAACCGTTGGATCCTTGGTGCGTACCGTGCTTCGTTAGATACTCGAAGAAGGGGCATCGGAAGGAAGTCAGGATGAGAATAGGATTGAATCGAAAGATGTCGTTGGCTGGATGCGTGGCCGTGCCTTTGTTCTGTTCGAGCGTGCTCCACGGACAGCAGTCAGTCGATTTCCAAGTCACGGCGGAATGGCAGGGCGGCTACAACGCCGACATCGTGCTTGAGGTGGGTCAGAACGGACCGGGATTGAACGGTTGGGATCTCTCCTGGCTCGGGAATCCCGAAGTCGAGGGCGCCTGGAACTGCGTCTTCTCCATGGACGGTGACCGGACCGTGCTCGGGCACGTCTACTACAACGAGAACATCCAGCCGGGTGAGTCCGTGACGCTGGGATTCACGGGGATCGGGTCGTGGCCACCGTCACCGATGGACGTCCGGATCAACGGCATGCTCGTCGACGTGACGATCGATGGCGATGGCGGCGATGGCGGCGATGGCGGCGATGGCGGCGATGGCGGCGATGGCGGAGATGGCGGAGATGGCGGAGATGGCGGTGACGACGATGGTGGTCAGGACGATGGCGGCCACGACGGGGGCGACTCGGGTGGATGCTGCTTCGGCGATCTCGACGGCGACCGGATGGTGAACGGCGGCGACCTCGCAACCCTGCTCGCCGCCTGGAACAGCTCCGACGCGATGTCCGACCTCGACCAGTCCGGACTCGTGGATGGTGCGGATCTGGCTCAGCTGCTCGGTCGATGGGGTTCGTGCGATCCCCACGGTGGTGGTTCAAACGAGGACCACATGCCGTGCATGGGCGAGTTCATCGACATCACGTGCTGGGGCGATTTCCACGGTTCGAACAACAACTCAGACCATGAACACATGGTCGGTGGTCGGACCGTCATCACCACCGAGGCCATGCTGGCCTACAACGACCTCCGCGGCTTCATCGGACTGCCGGCCCTCGAAATCGAGGACGTCGGATACTGGGCCTTCGGCGAGGAACTGACCAACAACGATCAGTGGTGGGGTGAGGACCTCAAGGGTGTCGGTCTCTATTACGCCATGCAGGGCGCCAAGGTCGGTTGGATCACCGACGAGGCGTACGACCCGCAGATCCTCGCGGACATCCAGCGCACGGCCCGAACCGTCTGCAATCCGATCGAGATGGAGGCGCTGGTCATGGACATGGTCCGTGAGTTCGGCATCGAGGGATACGCCGAGCACCTCGAGGCGAACGGCATGGTCCAGACCTTCATCAACACCCTCAAGATGGAACCGCACTACGGCGGGTGGATGCACGGTCGATGCCACGGGTTCCGGTCGATCGAAGGCGTGGCGATCAACCACGACGTCAATCACCTCACGGTGCTGAGCTGGGATCAGATGCAGCCCTTCATGAACGACACGTTCGACTGGCCGCAGTGGCCGGCCCTGGACGTCTCGGATTCCGGAGTGATCGAGTACTTCCAGAGCATGGTGGTGCTGGGTGACCCGGTGGGTCAGAACATGTGAATTTCCGGGGGACGCCGGTTCCGCCGGTGATGATTCACAGCGACGCGACCGCCGGCCCTTCGGGGCCGGCGGTTCGTCGTCTTCGATCCCGTGTCTCGCAAGATCCGCCCGCAGATTCGGATTCGAGTCCGTTCATCGGAATCCGAGCGACGCCCAGAGCAGGACGAGCAGGAAGAAGAAGAGCGGCGGGCCGAACATGGCGGTGCACGCCATGCTGAGCGTCTTCATGAAGACGGCGTCCTTCGCCCCGATCTTCTTCCACATCACGCTCGCGATGACCAGCAGGAGGGCGAGTCCCGCGATCGGAAGCACCGCGTAGAACCAGCACCCGATGGGAACCAGTGTGGCGAACTCGTCGGTACCCTCCGGTCGCTGCAGGTTCAGGACGAGGATGCAGATGGCGAGCACCGAATCGAGGCTCGCGAGGACGATTGCAAGCCAGGTGAATCCGATGGCCATCGACCAGAGCGCCGGGGGGTCACGAGGCTCGTCGAACTCACCGCATTCCGGACAGGCCGCGAGCTTGGACAGCCCGCGACGGTCATAGCCACAGATGCAGGGTTCGGGGATGAGCGGTTCTTCGTGCAGGAGATGCTCGCCATGGTTTCCGATGAGATCGGAAAGAAATCTACAACATCGCACGAATCGATGAAGGCTTGCGCCGGTGCAGTGGCGTCGGGGACAATTGAACGGGGGTGACCTTCGACTCGTCAGGTCGTTCGGGTTCGAATCCGGAACCCCATCGCCGCCAGCCGGGGGGTCAGCCGGGGCCCGAACAACGCCCCGGGCGTGCAGAAGGCATCGTCGATCGACCGCTCGAGATCGTCGTCGAGCAGCGCCATGCCGCAGGCGAGCAGCATCCGCGCGGTGGCGGCGTACCCGGGGTCCATGTCCACTTCGAATTCGACCGTGGCCGGCGGATCGACGGAAACGGTCCGGTGCCGGACGAATCCGTCGCGTAACCGAGCGGGTTCGGGGCCCTCTCCCGGTGCGGGGAGGAACCAGCGACGGGCGATCCAGCGAAGCGGGGAGACGATCAGGCCCACGACCATGCCGATGGTGCCCGCCGTGAGCAGGGACGCCTTCAGGAATCCGGAAAGGCCCCGGTCGCCGGCGGCGCATTCGCGGTATCGGAAGTCCCGGCCCCAGGGGCGGCCGAGCAGCTCGTGGGTGCGGTGCACCACGGCGACGTTGATGCCGGCCATGAAGAACGGCGCCGTCCAGATTCCCAACGTGGGCGATCGCCGAACCCCCCATTGCTCGCCCGATCGGATCGGCGGCGTTGGCGGCGCGACGCACAAGGCGGCGGCCCCGCGCGGGCCGTTCCGGATCTCCGGTTCGCCGGCGCGGACGATCATGTTCGACGCGCTGGCGATGGTCCCGCCGCTCACGCCGCCCCGAATCGGGCCGACCGTCATCTCGATCTCGGAGGCGGGCCGACCATGCGCCTCGATCGCCGCCGCCTGCAGGAGGCGAACCCCAAGCTCGCTTGGAACCGAGTCGTATCCGCACATCGAGACGATCCGGACCCCGGCGTCCCGGGCTGCCGACTCGTACTGCGCCCGCATCCGTCGCACCCACGGCACCTCGCCGGTGATGTCGGCGACGTGGGTGCCGGTTGCGATGCACGCTTCGATCAACGGTTCACCGACGAGGTCGTACGGTCCGGCGGTGGTCAGCACCACGCGGGTGCAACCGGTCATCGCCCGCATCGACTCGGCGTCCCCAAGATCCGCCACCACGACGTCGGGCGGGGCGACGCCGGTCGCCGCGATCTCGTCCCGGATCTTCTCCAGTCGATCGCGTGACCGCCCGGCGATCGCCCAGCGGCGATCGCCGGCGTGTTCCGCGGCCGCCACCGCGACGAGGCGGCCGGTGTAGCCGGTGGCGCCCCAGATCACGAGGTCGTGGGTTCGAAGGGAGTTCGTCGACGTCGGATCCATGGTCCCAAGGTACTCGCCCGTTCGAACGTTCGGCCGCGGGTCTGCGAAGATCGAATCGATTCCAATCGATCCGAACCAACGCGATCACCATCGCGTCACCGTCGATGCGGAGGTCGGCGGCCCCGTGTGGAGCGATCGAAATCTTCGGATTTTCCCGAGCCTCGGAAGGACCGCATGCTTGCGCATTGCTTCCGGCCACTGGGATTCGAAGTCGATTCTCGACCTTTGCTCCGATTCAGGGGCTTCCGGGCCTGCGGCCGGGAAAGCCCCGCCGGGCGACGTCGGGACCCCGACAGCAGCGATTCTTCGATTCGGGGGGTCGAGACGAGTCCAGATCGGGGTACGGGGCTCGTCGCACGAGCTGCGATGCCGCAGCGGCCGCGCACCGGCAGGAAATCCACAACGAGCCCACCGCGCCTTGAACGTCGGGTCGAATCGGCGTAAGGTCAATTGACCGATAAGCGATTTGTCCCGAGAAATACAGTCGTTTTGCAGGAGAGAAAGATGAAGAAGAGCATGATGAGACGTCGCCCGGAGATCCACGTTCTGACGGTCGCTTTCGTCGCGTGCACGCTCGCGGGATCGGCCACGGCCGGGGTCATCTCCGCCATCGACAACACCGCGGACGGAACCAACAACCCGTCGCAGCAGTGGAAGTCGCTCACCGCGTCGAACTGGAGCTTCATCTCCTTCACGGTGGGATCGAGCGACGCGACGATCTCCTCGATGAAGATGGCGCTGTTCGCGTCCCCGGAGAACGCGGGGTCCTACGACCTGACCTGGGAGCTTTACGCGTTGAGTTCATCGGACGACGATCCCTCGGGTACCGCGCTGGCGACGGACACGCAGTCCCGAGCGATCGACGCCCCGAGTTCCAACGTGGACTACTACGACTTCACGACCGGCGGATCCCTCGCTTCCTACACCATGGGAGCGGGAATGACCTACGGTCTTCTCTTCAAGTCGAACGCGGGCAACACCCTGAGCTGGACCAGGACCGGCCAGAGCCACTCGTACGAAACCGGATCGAGCGGCTTCTCGGTGAACGGGATCCAGCGCACGACAAACTCCGGTTCGAGCTACAGCACCCTCAGCGACTTCGACTACGCCTGGCAGATGAACGTGGAGACCGCGGGTTCCTCGGTGGTCCCCGGCGCGGGTGGCGTGGCGGCGATCGCCGGATTCGGCGTGCTCGGTCGCCGCCGCCGTCGTTGATTCGAATTCCGCTCGATCATTCATTTCCTGAGTATTCACCACCGCCGTCCGGAGTTTCGGGCGGCGGTGTCATCTTGTGGATGTGAAGTGGTCCGGAGTCCGTGCATCCGGGTCCGTCGCGATCCCCGGGATTTCCTGGGGCGGCCGGTGGAGGAACGATTCGAGCTTCTGGATGTCGAGCTTCGGGTGATGCACGCCCACGATCGCGACTTCGGCCTGTAGCCTCGGCAACCCGGGCTGAAGCGTCGAAACGCGGGGCACCCGTGATCACCTCTTCCTGAAGAACGCCGCGATCCCGTTCCGGACCGCTTCCAGTCGATGGCCGTCTCGTTTCCCGGCCGCTACCGGACGAACCAGAACCACATCGCCGCCTTGGTGATCCCGCCCGGTCCGTCGATCGCCGCGTGGACGTCGGCCATGGTCGCGATCTTCGAGGACGAGGTGCCCAGGCGAAGCTCGTCGCGATGAAGGTTGAAGAGGACCTTCGAGCCGGTGCCTTCTCGAACCCGGTCCCCGTGGATGTTGCAGAGGGTCCCTGATCCGGTCCCCTCGCGGACGCGATCACCGTGGATGTTCGCGATCACCTTGGATCCGAGTTTGAGCCGGTCGCCATCGATCTTGAATCGGGCCATGGAGTTCTCCGGAATCCGGGGGATCGTTGCGGTACTTCGAGGATGCTTCGATTGAAGGGTGCGCTGCGTCGCCGCTTCAGACGCCACCGCCGCTCGCGGCGATCCTCGCGCCGTACGCCTTCGACAGCGCGTTGGCGGACAGGCCGTGGAGCAGGACGCTGAGCAGGATGGTCCACGTCACGGTGGTGGCGAGAACCTCCGATCCCGGGAGCGTTTCGTCCGTCACGAGCACCACGAACACGATGCTCGCGAGTCCCCTCGGTCCGAACCACCCCATGAACAGCCGGGTGTCCCAGCGAAGCTTGAGACCGAGGGTCGCGAGGAACACCGGAACGATCCGGATGACGGTCAGACTCGTGAGGGCGTATGCGATGACCCGCCAGTCGAGATACTGCCAGGTGATTCCAACCGCGACGGCCCCGAACATGAACCAGGTGACCAGCGCCATCGAATCGCCGACGCCTTCCGCGGCCTCGAGGAAACGTCCCTGGTTTCCCTTCTCGGTGGTGCCGAAGATCATGCCGGCGACGAAGCAGGCGATGAAACCGCTGCCTTCCAGCCACTGGGCGGTGGCGAAGCAGGTCAGGGCGAGGGCGATCACGGGGATCTGGATCCACGAACCCGCCACCCATCCCCGCGTGGAGCAATGTCGAATCAGCCGGCCACCGACGAGCCCGGCCACCCCGCCGACGAGCACGCCGATGCCGATCGCCTGCAACGTCAGCTGCGCCATCAATCCGGCGGCGTGGCCCGATTCCGCATCCCCGACGGCCAGGGCGAGGAAGAACAACAGCACCGGCACGCAGATGCCGTCGTTCAGGCCGCTTTCGACGTTGAGGCTCTCCCGGACGGATTCCGGGACCGCTGGATTGGTGACCACCGCCTTGCCGAGTGCGGCATCGGTCGGTGCGAGCATGGTGGCGAGGAGCGCGATCTCGAACAGGCCGAGTTCGTCGAAGAAGAGCCACCCCGCCGCGAAGCCGAAGACGAGGGTGAGCGGCAGCCCGATGAAGAGGAGCCGCATCGGGATCGTCTCGATGCGACGAAGGGTCGCCAGATTCGTGTTCGCCGAGTCGGTGAACAGGACCAGGGCGAGCGTCAGCTCCGCGAGGATCTTCAGGCCCTCGCCGCCGATCTGCACATCGATCCATCCGAACGCCTGTCCGCCACAGAGGAATCCGGCGATCACGTACACCAACGCCCCGTTGAATCGAGTCTTTCCGAGCCGCGAAGCGATGATCGAGTAGAGGAAGGCGAACGCGGCGATGATGGCGAGGTCGGAGTAATCCATGATTCGGATCCGTCGGGAGGGTCGCCGGTGAGCGATTCGTGTCCGGGTCGATCCCGGGGCGGTTCGATCGTTCGGGAACTCAAAGTACCCGAACCAGGGGCGGACGGAGGTTCCTCCCGGTCATCGGACACCGCGTCTTCGGGGCGGAGGACGAGCACCGCGTGGTGATGGGGGGCCATCCTCACAGGCAGCATGCAGCGTCCTGCCTCCACCGGTCGACCGGCGGTGTCCGGAGGTCGGAATCGGAGGCGCAGCATGACCGAAACTGGAACGGTCGAGGATGCTCGGCCGAAGCAGCGACCGCTTCACGAACGATCGGTCAGTTCATCTTCTTCGGCGGATCGATGACGGTGAACCTTCCGGTGATCCAGAGCACGCCGAGCCCCATGACCCCCGACATCGTGAAGAGGATCGGAGCGCCGATGCCCGGGGTGTCGATCGCGATCCGCATTAGCACCGTCGAGAGAACGAAGCCGGTGTTCCGCGCGAGGCTTCCGAAATCACTGGTGAAACGGTAGGAGATCAGGAGGATCGTGATGTCCGCGATGATCAGGAACGTGAAGAGGTCTGAGAAGAAGATTCCGGCGTGCAGGTGGATCTCCTCGCCCTCCGCCGTCGCGAAGATCCACGATGCCAGCGAGGTCAAGACGGTCGCGACGAACGCCCCGAAGAGCAGGATCGAGATGATCTGCTTGGTCCGGACGTATTGATCGAGTCGAACACTGATCTCCGTCGAGGGGCGGGACCGGGCGTCGATCCGGTTGAAGCCCACGATCACCGCGAGCAGCGTCAGGAACGCCAGGCACTTCGCCCCGAGCAGCAGGAACCAGTCGCTGTCCTCGGGATCCGAAGTCTGGGTCGTCGCGAGAAACGCCAACGCATCCCGCACCACGATCAGAGCGATCACCTCGTACTGCTTGGCCATCGCGGCGGAGAAGGATCGAGGAATGGCCTGGATCAGTTGATAGACCTCGTACACCAGCAGGATCGAGAACGGGGTGTAGAGGGCGAGGAGTGGCGAGGCGAGGAGCGGCGTGAGATTCGCCGGCGGCTCGAACGCCCCGAGGTACACCACGAGCCACGCGAGCAGGTGGACTCCGAATCCCACCATCGCGAGCCACAGGGTGATTCGCTTGAACACCGAGTCGGCGCGGTCGCCCAGGAGGAGTTCGTACCTTCGCGCCGTGGTGCCGGATTGATCCATCGGTGACTCCAGAATGTCGTCGGAACACGATCAGGTTATTCCGAAAACGCGCGTCCAAGTGGAAATCGAGGGTTTTCAGGACGACATCGATCCCGAGCCTCGGATCGGTCGCCGGTGGGAACGAGTCAACGCTCGGTGGATGATCCGAGGTCACGACGTCCCGCTTCCGCGGTCATGGGCGTTACGGAGCAGGTAGCCTCGTCGGGTCCCGAGCGACCGCCGGATGCGGTGACCGAACGTGGTGATGTCGGAGGTTCGGTCCCCGATTCACATCGAGCGAGAAGGCCGCATCGACCTCGATCCGGTCAACCTTCGTTTGACGGCATTTCGGAATTCAAGACCCCGTCGACGCGCTCGCCGACCCCAGTCGCACATCGAGGCGGGGACGGGTTGTGGGGAAGGTTGAGCCGGTCGGTCGATGAAAGATGAACATGAAGATCGACCGACGTGGAGGACGGTGCATGTCCGGGGCAGCGTCCGTGCGGTTCGCCGCCGGGCGGAACGCCCGCGACCCGTCGATCCCGGGTGCGGGCTCGAATTCCACGATGTTCCCGAACGGCCGGTTCTTCGGACCGGGATGCGGTGGGGCTCGATCCGGACCACCGGCGACGCCGAATCCGTCGGCGACATCGCATCGAAGCATCCTTACTGGTCGAGCGACCGGAAGCCCCTGGCCCAGCAACCCCGAGCATCACGTGAAACAGCAACCACCCACCAGTCGGAAGCGGAAGCCTCGAGTCGTCGTCGTGGGAGGTGGGTTCGGCGGCGTGTCGTGCGTCCGGATGCTCGCCCGCATGGACGTGGAGGTGGTCCTGGTGGACCGGAGCAACCACACGCTCTTCCAGCCGCTGCTCTATCAGGTCGCGACCGGGGTCCTCGACGACAGCTCGATCGCGGCGCCGCTGCGGCGGGTCTTCGGCCATCAGCGGAACGTGACGGTGGTGAAATCGGAAGTCGAGGGTTTCGACTTCGACCGTCGCGTCGTCCTGACGGATGACCTTGAGATCCCCTGGGACCACCTCGTGGTCGCGGCCGGTGTCCGCACCAACTACTACGGAAACGACTGGGAAGCGATGGCCCCCGGCCTGAAGACCCTCGAGGACGCCCACATCGTCCGGGCGAGGGTGCTCGACGCGTTCGAGCAGGCGGAGGTTTCGCGGGTCCGGGGCGAAAGCGATCTCGTCCCTGAATGGCTCACCTTCGTGGTGGCCGGTGCCGGTGCGACGGGGGTCGAGGTGTCAGGGGCGATCAAGCAGCTCGCGGTCGATCGGCTCGCGGGGGAGTTCCACGAGTTGAAGGTGTCCGCGGCCCGTGTGATTCTGGTGGAAGGCGGTGATCGGGTGCTGCCGACGATGTCCGATCGATCCTCCGCGTCCGCCGCGGCGACTCTCGATCGGTACGGCGTCGAGATTCGCACCAACACCAGGGTCATGGACGTCGGTTACGGCGGGGTGCATCTGTCGGGGGAGGACGGCGCGGACTTCGTCGCCGCCCGCACCGTGATCTGGGCCGCCGGCGTCACCGCCAGTCCGTTGGCCGGGGCGATCTCGGAGGGGCTGGGCGTGGAGTGCGCGGCCGGTGGAACGATTCCGGTCCGGGGGGACCTGAGGGTCGCGGGGCGGGACGACGTGTGGGTCGTCGGTGACATCGCCTACGTCGAGCAGGATGACGGGACGCAGGTGCCCGGCGTCGCGCAGGGTGCCATCCAGATGGGGACCTACGTCGGCAAGGCGATCAGGCGGATCTGTCAGGGACGGGAGGTGCCTGCGGCCGCATTCCGCTATCGCGACAAGGGTTCGCTCGCGACCATCGGACGAGGCCAGGCAGTGATGGACGTCGGCCGGATCCACCTTTCGGGATTCCTCGGCTGGATCGTCTGGGCCATCGTCCACATCTGGTTCCTGGTCAATTTCAGGAGTCGCCTGATGGCGATGGCGGCCTGGGTCTGGGCGTACATCGTGCAGGATGGCGTGAACGAGCTGATCACCAAACAGGATCTGAAGGGGCGGGATTCACGTCGGATCGCGCGTCCGGCCGTGCCATCGAGCGGGTGATCGATCCGAGGGGTCGAATCGCCTTTCGCGGTCCCTGGTTCATCGGAACCCCGTCACCGGACGCGGAGAACGAACGTGGGGCCGGTCACCGAACGGAAGCAGGTCGTCATCCCTTGCAGGGCGACCACGCGGCGACGAGCAGCCCGAGGTCGGCGGCATCCGTGTTGCCGTCACCGTTGATGTCACCGCCCGGAGCGTTCCAGGCCACGAGCAGCAGGCCCACGTCGGCGGCATCGACGCATCCGTCGCCGTTGAGATCCGCGGGATCGACCGGATCCGACGGATCGAGGAACGGTGCGAGCTTCAGAAATCCGAACGACGAGTCGTCGACCGCGACGATCGCCCCGCCGTCGCTGGTCAGGTCGAGGTCTTCCGCCGCCCAGTCGCCGCCATTCTGGTTTCGGTAGGTCGCTTCCCAGTCGACGCTTCCGACCGCGTCGAACTTCACGAGATACGCCTCCCACTGGTCGGAACAGACGCCCGCGGTGCATTCCGAGTACGAGTACTCGTCGCCGGTCCCGGCCGCGATGACGCACCCGCCGTCCGGCGTGGCCTTGATTCCCCAGGTCTCGTCGTGGATGTAGTTCGGGTTGAATCCTCTGGGGTTGCCCTGCTTCCGCTCCCAGCGCTGCTCGCCGTCCGCATTCAGCTTCATGGTGTAGGTGTCCCAGTTCGCGGTCCCGGAGAGGGTGTGGCCGGCGAGAAAGATCGAGCCGTCGGCGCCGAGATCCATACCGAAGCAGTGATCCTCCTCGGAACCGCCGAACGTCCTGCTCCACAGCGTCTTTCCGAGTGCGTCGACCTTGATGACGCCGTACTCAAGGGCATCGTCCGTGCCGCCGGCGATGATGAAGTCGTCACCGGTGGGCTGCACCCGGTAGGCCTGCGAGAGGTGTGCGTCGACGCTTCGTCCGGCGAGGAACTCGCCGTCCGAGTCGAGGAAGGTGATCTGGCCTCGGCCGTACGCGAAGAAGGTGCTGTTCGGATCCTCTGCCTGTCGGTATCCCACCGCCAGCACGCCGTTCGCGGTGGAGGCGAGATGCTCGAAGGCATCGGCCCCACCGTTGTCGTGGGTCCGCTGGAAGATCGTGGCCCCGTCGTCCTTGGCGAGTTTGAGAATCGCGCTGTTGCGCGACAGCATTCCGCACACGAGGTATCCATCCGCGACTTCGAGCGCCGAATTGCCCATGTTGCGGCTGCCGGTGCCGAACTCCTTCTTCCACACCAGGACGCCGGCGGAATCCGTCTTCACCACGAGGATCCGCGCGTCCGAGCCCACGAATCCCGTTTCGCCGACCTGAAGAAACCCACCGTCCTCGCATTCAAGGATGTAGTGACCATGCGATTCCTCGCGCGAACCCTGGTGGGAGGTGAACCAATCCACGGCCGGGGGTGACTGTCCGCCGTCCGCGTTCGACGCAGGCATCGCCCATGCGATCAAAACAGGGGCGAGCGACGTGAGGATTCGGTGGATCGATCGGTGCATGGGTCGCTCCGTGCGGAGTGTGGTTTGGTCGTCGAATTTCTCACGCCGGTGTCACCGCCGGGCAAACGATCGTTGTCCGTTTCGCCTCACGCGACGGGTCGCGAAGTCGCCCATAGAAGCTTAGCAGTCGTCGGCGGCCGATCCAGAATCCCCGGCAATTTTCGAGGTCGAAGGAATTCGAGGAGGGCGAGTGTTCAGAGGGAGCGCGGACCGACGGTGCGTGCAGCGTCCACGATCCGCTCGCCGGCTCTCCTGGCACCGGCGATGTTCCGCGATACCGGGCCCAGCTCGAGTTCCGCGAGCGGTCCCGAGACGTAGACTCGAGGATGCCAGCGAAGGGCCGTGTCGACGATCGGGTACCCGCAACTCGCGCAAGGCAGCGTCGCGGAGGTGACGAGATCGTCGACGAGCGAGCCGCCCGGTCTTCGCGAGGAAAACCGGTCGCGAGCAGCACCCGATCGACGATCAGGTCGTCGCCCGGAGTGAGACCGATCTTCACGCCTTCGGCGTGTTCGACGACGCCCGTCGGTTCGGGTCAGTCTTCCTCTTCCACCTTCACGAGGATGTAGCTCGAGGCCACGGGCTTCTCGCCCGGCTGGACGAGCACCATCCGAAGCCGCTGCGGGTCGAGCAGCGTCCCGTGGAGGTAACCGTTCTCCTCGGTTTCCACCAGATGAACTTCGCCGGTCTCGGCGACGAAGGTGCCGACGAGCCGTTCCTCGCTCTGATTCACCTTGGTATCGCCGCTGTGGCCTCCGGGCCCTTCCCGCAGTCGCCAGCCGGAAGTACCGTCGACCAGTCCGTTCTCATCCACTTCGAGCACGAGGTACTTGTTGGTGTGGCTGCGGCCGGATGAATTGATCGTGTGTCCGGTTCCCTTCCAGATGCCGTTGAGATCTTCGGGTGAATGGGTGTGCTGGCATCCGCCAAGCACCAGCGGCAGCACGACCGCACCACAGAGCGTGACCGGGGGAACGAGGGCCGGCTTCATCATCTTGAGCATCGACATGGCGGTCTCCGTGATCTCACCGTTCAGGGGCCTGCAGGAGGCAGGACCTTTACGGGTCGACAGTCTAATCCCGGGCGGAGACGAGCGGCTTTCAAAAGCCGAAAATTCGATTCCTCGGTCGCATGGTGATTCAGGAGGTCCGGGCGTGGGGTTGCCTGGTCCGTCGCCGGATCGTGCCGCCGTCGGGCGAGGCGATTCGAACGGTCGGCAGTCACGTCGGGAACGTTCGAACACACCGACCCCGCTGGGCGTTCCGGGACCCGGTGCCAGGTACGCCCCATGGTCGTTACTCGGTACCGTGGTTGGACGACTCGATTCGGGCGTGTTCCGGGCGGTTTGTCATCGTCAACGGTGCCGGTCGAGGGAGGGTAAACTGGGAGGCAGACTCAGCCTCCCAAACCCCCCTGTGCTGACTGATGACTTGAACGCTGCCCCCAGAGCCACTTGGAGCCACGACCCATGACGGTACAACGAAAACAACTCGCCGACCTCTTTGCCGCCTGCTGGAAGGACGAGGCTCTGAAGGCCCGCTTTGTGGCAGATCCCAAGGCGGTGTTTGCCGAATACGGCATGGATGTGCCGGAGGGCGTCGCGTTGAAGGTCGTCGAAAACGGTGATAGTTGCGTACACATCACAATACCTGCGCCGCCCAGCGGTCACATGGACCTTTCACATGAGGAGCTGAGCAACGCCGCGGGTGCTGGTGATATTAGCGCCGAATTTTGGCAGGGCATACCTGGTTGACGTTCTTGTGTTTACGGCATGCCGCCTGCGTACAGATACCGTGCTGACTGATGACTTGAACGCTGCCCCCTAGAGCCACTTGGAGCCACGACCCATGGCGGTACAACGAAAACAACTCGCCGACCTCTTTGCCGCCTGCTGGAAGGACGAGGCTCTGAAGGCCCGCTTTGTGGCAGATCCCAAGG
>NZFT01000007.1 GCA_002690755.1 Phycisphaerae bacterium | reverse complement strand
TGGATGTCCAGTCGGCCGATCGTCTCCAACGTCGCCTCGAGATCGAACCCCGCGGCGTGCAGTACGCCGACCGCCTCCGCCAGCGACTCCGGACGCGGCTCCCCGAGCGTCGCGTGCCGCTCACGACGACGATTCACGCGCACGATGTGGACCTGCTCCGCCTTGTTTCTCAGATGAAAGGCGGTCCCCAGACGCTTCAGCATCGCACGAATGGAAGCGAGATCGAAATCAGCCAGTTCAGGATCGGGGGCGCCCGTCGCCCGCATCCGATCCACGATGCCCCGGAGGCGATCGACGTCCTTTCGGGCCTCGCCGTCCTGGATCTCGTCGAGCCGGGCGCGAAGCCACGAAATGTCCCGCTGCAACGGTGTTGAATCCGAAGTCGGGGAGGTGGAGGGTGCGGGTACGGTGCTCATCCCCGCATTCTACGAGCAGCGGCCGCCGCTCGAACCCGCGGGCCCGTGCTCGTCCCGCAGTCCCGGAACGGTGGCTCGGATCAACCGCCTTGCGGGCGATGCATCTTCGGACCGGTGACCGCCTTTCGCGGCCCGCCCTTGCCGGCGTCGCCACCGAACTGGCGGTCGTTGGCCTGCCGTTCGAGCCGTTCCGCCCGATCCTCCGGCTTCTCTTCGCGACGACTGGCCTCCTTGGCGAGGGTCATCTTCTTCTTCTTGAGAGCGCGAGCCTTCTTCTGCTTTTCGAGTTGCTTTCGGGTGGCCATGCGGCGCTCCGGATCAGGGTGTCGGGGAATCGGTCGCGAACACGGTCTCAGGTCGGCACGTCGAAGAGGAGGACCACGTACGCGAGAAAGAGGAGGGTGTGGATCACTCCTTGTAGAACGGTACTCCGTCCGCTCCCGAAATTCACCATCGCGGCGATAATCGTGGTGACAAGGAGCACCAATTCGACGTTTTCAAGTCCGAGTTCGACCGTCTTGCCGGTCACGAACCCGATGATCAGCACCGCGGGAATGGTCAGCCCGATCGTCGCCACCGCCGAACCCATCGCGATGTTGATGGTCCGTTGGAGACGGTTCGCCATCGCCGCCCGGACCGCGGCCATCGCCTCCGGCGACAGCACGAGGATCGCGACCAGGAATCCACCGAGGGCCGCCGGCGCCCCGAGGGCCGCGGTTCCGTGATCGACCACCAACGCCATCTTCTTCGAGAGCAGGACGATCGGAAGCATGGTCAGGACCAGCAGGATCGCGTGATAGCCGACCCCGATCACCTCGACGCCCGCGTGATCGTCCCCGGTGGCGTCGGCCGGATCCCCTTCGGGGGACACGGGCTGCTGGAAATCCTGCCGTTGCTGGGCGGATTGAAGCCCGAGGAAGACCCCGTAGAGCACGACCGACATCAGGATGAGGAAGGTCGCGAAGAGCGGCGAAGCGGACGCGTCACCGGTCGATTCGGTGAAACGTGGAATCACCAGCCCCATGGCGGCGAGCGGGATGAGCACCCCGAGATAGGAGGCGGCGCTCTTCAGATTGAAGACCTGCTCCCGGTGCCGCAACCCGCCCAGCACGAGGGTCAGCCCGAACATCCCGTTGAGGACGATCATGAGCACCGCGAACATCATGTCCCGGGCGAGGGCCGGCGCGTCGTCTCCCGTGACCATCACCGCCGAGATCATCACCACCTCGATGCTGATCACCGCGAGGGTCAGGATGAGGGTTCCGAACGGCTCGCCCAGCAGCACCGCGAGGCCGTCGGCGTGACGGACCACTGCGAACGACGCCCAGAGCATCACCGCGAACAACCACGCGAACATGAAGGTCGCCCAAGCCGGATTCGCCAGATCACCCAGCCAGCCGCCGCCGAACACCGTGAAGATCACGACCGAACCGAGTCCGACGAACAGCGACGCTTCGCGTCGAACCAGCACGTCCGGTCGCCATGGATTCCCAGTCGAGTTCATCGGCAGTCGTCCGTTCGCGTCAGATGCCTCACTGCGGGCCCGCTTCGAGGCGGCTGCACGAGATGATATCCACTGGACGTGGAACGCACTCCCCCCGGTCCGCGACGATCGAGACCTTCCGATCGTCTTGATCGCCCGTCCGATCCGCCGACGGCGACGGACATCCGGATCTCGGCCGCGAGGGCTTGCGGTAGGCTGGACCCATGGAGCCACTGATTCGCCGCGTCGTCGACATTCACGCCCGTCGCGTGTTTCCCGCCGAAGTCGACATCGTCGATGGTCGGATCCAGTCGGTCCGACCGCTCGACGCGACGACGCCGGTCGCGCCAGGGGTGCTGCTTCCCGGATTCGTCGACGCCCACGTCCACGTCGAGAGCAGCATGCTTCCGCCCGCCGAATTCGCCCGGGTCGCGGTCCGTCACGGCACCGTCGCGACCGTGAGCGATCCGCACGAGATCGCCAACGTCCTTGGCGAAGCGGGCCTCGACTTCATGCTCGAGGAGGCCGCCCGTGCCTGCATGCCGATCCACTTCGGCGTGCCCAGCTGCGTCCCCGCGACCGGGTTCGAGACCGCGGGCGCCAGCCTCGACTCGATTGCGGTCGCTCGCCTGCTCGAAGCCGACCGACTGGGATATCTCGCGGAGATGATGAACTGGCCCGGGGTGCTGCACGAGGATCCGGAGGTCGTGGCCAAGATCGCCGCGGCGAAGCGGCTGGGAAAACCGATCGACGGTCATGCCCCCGGTCTCCGGGGCGAAGACGCGGTTCGATATGCCGCCGCCGGCATCACCACCGATCACGAGTGCTTCTCGCTCGAGGAGGCGCGGGACAAGGCGAAGGCCGGCATGAAGATCCTGATCCGGGAAGGAAGCGCGGCGCGAAACATCGACGCGATCTGGCCGATCCTCGCCGAGTTCCCGCACCTTGCGATGTTCTCGACGGACGACGCGCATCCCGACGACCTGTTGAAGGGGCATCTCGACCGCGTGGTCGCCCGATGCGTGGCCCGCGGCATCGACGTGTTCGACGTGCTCCGGGCAGCCTGCCTGCACCCGGTCGAACACTATGGACTCGACGTCGGACTCCTGCGCGAAGGTGATCGGGCGGACTTCATCCTCGTCGACGATCTCGTCGACTTCCGTGTCCGGCGGACCTGGATCGCGGGTGATCTGGTCGCCGAAGACGGGATCTGCACCGTCCCGGGGGCCGCGGTCGCCACGCCGAACGTCTTCCGCGAAGCTCGATTCGAGCCGACGGATTTCGAGCTCGAGGCCGACCGGCCGTCGACCCGGGTGCGGGTCATCGAAGCCGAGGACGGCGAACTCGTCACCGGCTCGTCGATCGCGACGCTTGCCGCGAAGGATGGACGGCTCGAGCCCGACGTGGCGCAAGACGTGCTGCTGATCACGGTGTGCAATCGATACGCGCCCGCGCCACCCGCGGTCGCGTTCGTCCGAGGATTCGGCCTTCGCCGCGGCGCGATCGCGAGCAGCGTCGCCCACGACTCACACCAGGTCATCGCGGTCGGTACGAGTCCCTCGTCGGTCGCCGAGGCGGTGAACGCGGTCTTCGAGCGTCGCGGCGGCCTCGTCGCGATCGACGGCGAGCGAACCACGGCCCTGCCGCTTCCGATCGCCGGGCTGATGAGCGACCGGCCCGCCGAAGAAGTCGCGGCGGGATATGAAGCGGTGAGCGGAATCGCCCGGGATCTCGGTTCGACCCTGCGGGCCCCGTTCATGACGCTCTCGTTCATGGCGTTGCTGGTCATCCCCAGCCTCAAGATCAGCGACCAGGGGCTCTTCGACGGCGAAGCCTTCGCCTTCACGCCCGTCCGGGTCCCACCCTCGAACGGAACGACGTGATCTTCGACATTCTCGGCGCCCTGCTCGACCTCGCGATCGCCGCCCTCCTCGTCGGCCTCGTGCTGCAGCTGGCGTCGAAGCTCATCTGCAAGCAGGCCGTCGAATTNGGTGATGCTTGGAGGACCGCCTTCTTCGGGCTGATCGGCTNGAGGCTCGTCGACGCGGNGNTCATGGCGTCGGGCCTCGAGNCGATGTGGTTTCTCGAACTNNCNGNNCAGTTCGTCCNCTGGACGATCCTGATCTCCGCGGTGATCGGGATCGNCGTGGTCCGCGCGCTCGCGATCGCCGCGCTGATGCNCGCCNTGACCTGNNGCATCCTGTCCGTGAACGGTCTGGTCGTCGCNTCGATCGTCNNCCGGCCCGNATCCGCACNCCGACGATATCCTGCGTCGATGCTNGGTGAACGGCTNGCCAACCGAATGCGGCACCTTTCGAAGTGGGGTCGAAAGCAGGGCATCTCCTGNTTCCGTCTCTACGAACGCGACGTGCCCGAGTNCCCCGCGATCGTCGACTGGTACGCCGACGAGCACGCCGCCGATCCGACCCGTGAGGGTGACGCGATCGTCTGGCTCTTCGCCCGGAAGAAGGACGACACCCTCGAAAAGGAAGTCGATCACCGCCGGGATGCGGAAGCGGAGATCCTCGCCGGCCTCGACATCCCTCGGGAACGGATGCACGTCAAGCACCGGGGCCGACAGTCCTCCGGCGATGGCGATCGGGCGCAGTACGAGCGCGTTGGCACCCGGGCGACCACGAAGATCGTCCGCGAGCACGGACTCCGGTTCGAGGTGAACCTCTCGGACTATCTGGACGTCGGGCTCTTCCTCGACCATCGCCCGACCCGGAAATCCGTGCAGGATCGGGCCGGCGGCAATCGCGTCCTGAACCTGTTCGCCTACACCGGGGCCTTCAGCGTNCACGCCCGGGCGGGTGGCGCCGCGGCGACCACCACCGTCGACATGTCGNGGACCTACCTCGAGTGGTACGAGCGCAATCTGGCCCTGAACGGCCATGCCCTCGACGCCGATCATCNCCTGATCCAGGCGGACTGCCTCCNGTGGCTCGCCGCCGGTCCGANNAACGACGCCGATCGCTACGACACGATCATCTGCGATCCCCCCACCTTCTCCAACTCGAAGCGGATGAAGGCGGGCTCGTTCTCGATCGATCGAGACCATCCGGGTTTGATCCGGGATCTCGCTCGATTCGCGGCACCGAAGGGCGAGATCTTCTTCTCGACGAATTCGCGAAGCTTCGAGATGTCGCCGGACGCGGTGCCCGGGACCTTCGGCTGCCGGGAGATCAGCAATCGCTCGGTTCCGGAGGACTTCCGGAACAAGCGGATCCACCGCTGCTGGCGTCTCGCGGAAGGCTGGGAACGGCGTCGCTGATCCACGAAGGCCGCGGCCGCCGGGTCGCTCAACGCCGGACCGAACGGGCCAGTCGCTGGAAGCCCGATGCCTCGCGTGGCGCCGCGGGTGGCGCACTCGAAGGGCACGGGCCCCAGCTCGCGATCAGCATTCCGAGATCACCACCACCCACCGGCCCGGATCCATCGATTCGATAGGCCCGATCCTCGGACCCCCAGTTCGCGGTGAGGATTCCGAGATCCGCGGCATCGACGACGCGATCGTGATTCAGGTCGGCGGGGCAGGAACTCCTCGCGTTGTTGAGCAGGAAGGTGAAGATCTGGTACTGCGGATCGGGGAATTCCACCCCGCCGTACTCGACCGTCGGCGCGCCGAGCGGCCTCGCGACCGCATGGCAGTCGGTGCAGTTCATGCTCCGCGGCGTGGCTTCCGTACCGTCGCACTTCGGGAGCGAGATGAACTGGTAGTACTGCGTGTAGGTCTCCATCGTGACGTTGGTCAGGTAGGTGGTGTTGACGGTGTTTCCCTCCCGGGGCGGGATGCAGGCGGGGCCGCCGTCCTCGGGTTGGATCGTGTTGAGAAGCCGGTAGTGACTCCAGGGCGCGGGAAGCCGGGATCGATATTCCTCGTTCACGGATTCGACGTCGTCGGGCGTCGTCATCTCGGGCACCCGCGACACGTTCACGGCGCGGGCGGGATCCGCATCGCAGACATTCGGAAGCACGCCGCCTTCGGGTGCGAACGGTGGACAGTCCGTCGCCCCGCTCGGATCCGACGGCGTGCAGATCTCGCCGTTGCAGGAGTATCCGTTGTCGTACGGAGGCGGGCACGTCGCATCCGGGCCGGGATTGAACGAGGGAACGCCGTTCAGGTTTCCGGGCAGGAGATCGACGTTGTCCACATGTTCGAACGTGGCCCAGAACCAGGTCGCCGAGGTGCTTGGTGTGAGCTGGAGGACGTGGAGCCCGACGAGTCCGACGGTGACCGGTCCGCATGGCGGATCCGCCGCCGAGATGTTGCTGGCGTAATACACGTCCTGCATGAAGAAGCGCCCACTCGCGATCTCCACTTCGTCGAGCTGCTTCCACGAAGCCTTCAGCTCGATAGCGCCCTGCTGCGCCCAGTCCGGCAGAACCACGGGCGGATCGAAGTCGGAGGGCTTGCCGGTCTTCGGGAAGCCCGCGAACTCCCCACCCGGTTGGAACGCCGCGTACTGGTTCGCCGCGTCGTAATAGCCGTTCTGGCGGATGTATTCGAACTCGGAGCGATTCAGGAAGATCTGGAAGAGCACGTACCTTCCGTTCTGATCGAGGAGCGGACGATGGCTGAAGGCCTCGTCGAACTCGTCGACGAGATTCGGAGCGGTGGTCTTGGAGAGGGCCCCGAGCAGGGGAAGCGTGGGGCCTCCATCACTCGGGGTGTACATCGGCGTCGAGTAGGTCGGCTCGTCCCAGGTACCCGGGTACGCGCCGCCCGGCAGAAGCAGTTGAGCCTTCTGCATCCATTGAAGGTAGGCGGGGCGACCACGGGGCTCGTCACAAAGTGATGCCGTGGTGTCGGGCTCCCCCGGCGAGCCTCCCTCCAACTGCGGCCAGTGGAGCGCGACGAATCCATCCCACGCGAATCGAGCCCAGCTGACGGGATCATCGGTGTCCACGGCATCCGTGGGATAGATCCACGGTTTCGTCGCGGGATCGCAGGGTCCCCCCTCGTCGCCTTCGCTTGCGGCGACCGCCATCGCAGCAGGTATGAAGGCGAGTGCGACCGCCGACTGACCGAACCGGGCGAACGGGTGGAAAACAGACATGGATGATGCTCCGGAGTCAGGTCTCGACGATCGAACACACTTCCGTGAAATCCGCCGCCAGCGTACTCCCCAGGCGTTCGAGAATTCAATCTCACTGATCCCGCGACCACCGATCGCATGAACAGGACCAGAGGGCTTCGATCGGTTCTTCCACTGTGCCGAACCGGATGCCGCACGATGAACGGATCGCCGCGAGCCGGGATGCGGACGAGCCTTCGACAAGGCCGCTCCTCGGTACCCGGTCGAGCCCGACCGAATTCGACGGCCCTAAAGGTCCGAAAATCCACTTCCCGGTGGACTGAGACCTCGAAAACAATCGTTATCTGTCAGAAAACGGACTTACGCCGTCGTCATTTGCGCGGAACATTCAGATTGCAGGTGGTAAACCGACCGGAAGCAGTTAATCTTCGATCCGGAGGCGCACGCTTGGGAACGTGCAACGAGTGAAATGGGACGTCGAGCGAGGTGTTCGACGTGGCTTTTCGTCGTTCCGTTCCCACAGTCTCCCTCCCAGAAGACCTGCTGGACGCATGCGAAGCCCATTCGTTCCCCCTGGTGCGGCAATTCCGTCGCACCGCGTCCGACCGTTCCGTGGACGGTATTTAGGAGAAGTAAGAGATGAAGAATCTGATCTTTGCCAGCACCGCAGCCCTCTGCATTGCCGGCCTCGCTGCTGGTGATCTCTACCAGATCGATAACGACGAACCGCTCACCAACATCGGTGTCCCCGGTGGCTCCATCACCTGGGCCAACGCCTTCGAAACGACCGACACCAATCTCGAGAACATCGCCTTCGGCTTCGGCATCCAGCAGGCCGGTACGGGCACCCTCGTTGGTGAAGAGATGCTCTGGGAGGTCTTCGGCGCCCAGGGCGACACTCCTTCCTTCCTTCAGTCGCTTGCCGCTGGCTCGCACATCATCGAAAACGAAAACTTCTGGGGCGAAGGCAACCTCGACGTGATCAGCGTCGACGTCGACCTCACCGGTTACTCGTGGTTCTTCATCGTCGGCAGCTACACCGACACCCAGGGTGGAGGCTTCGTCGCCGCCCAGGCGACCAATGTCACGCTTCAGTCGTGGGCGGCCATCTCTGGCAACCCTGCCGACATCAGCGGTGGCAGCCGGATCGACGACTTCGGTCTGCCCGGCACCTGGGTCATCCGCGGCAACGTGCCGGCTCCGGGTGCGATCTGCCTGCTCGGCCTCGCCGGACTCGCCGGTCGTCGCCGTCGCGGCTGAACAATCCGACCCTCGTTCGTCGAGGGGTGAGAGATGATCGATGCACCGAGGGGACCCGTCACGGGTCCCCTCGGTCTCGTTTTGCGGAGCTTGGTCTGCGGCGGTGCTCGAAGCTTCACGTCTTCGGGCCACCGCCCGTCGCGCGCCCCGACCGGGAGACGTAGCTTCGTGAGCATCGATGTTCGAACGATTCCTGGCGTCCGGATCAACGTGGATACCGACACCGAGAAGGCGTTTCGGATGGAATCGCTGCTCGGTCGGCTCGGGATTCGAAACCGGGGGCGGTTCGAAGCCGGATGGACATCAGGCCCGCCGGCGTGACGGTCGCCGGCGACCGATGAGGGCCGAGGCGAGCAGGCCGACGACGCCCGGGGCGGGAACCAGCACCACCTCGATGGCGGTGCTGTCGTAACTCGAGATCGTGAACGTCCCGGCGACGGTCGTGATGCCGTCGTCGACCAGATCCCGGAGCACGTCGTCCCCCGCGATCGCTGCGCCGGAGAACGGCGTCGCGAGATTCCATCCCAAAGGCCCGTCGTAGGTGCCGACCGTGAGGTTTTCGAAGGGCACGTAGAGCCCGAATCCGATGACCAGACCGTCCGCGGGATCGGAATAGGTCCACACCGCCGAGTCGGCGACGAACGCCGACGTCATCTCGACGGATGCGTCATCGATGGTCACCACCCCCGAACCCGGCGTCACGTTGAATCCGCGCGGTGATCCCGGCTGGATGTCCTCGACCTCCGCCAGAAGCGAGAAGCTCGCGTCGGCGGCGACGAATTCCACACCGTCGAGCGAGCCGACCGCGCCCTCGAACGAGAAGGTGTAGCGGACCTGATCGGCTTCGGCGAGACCGGTGCTCCCGAAGATCGTGGCGAGGGAGGCGAGGATGATCGAGGTGTTCGGGCGTGGCATCTGATTCGACTCCGATGGGATGAAAGGATCCACCGTCGCCGGATCAGGTCGTCAAGTCAAGTGATTTCAAGACGAGGGGCCGACGCACCGAGGGCGAGGGTCCCGGTCGATCACGCCTGCGACGCAACGCCGGTCAGTGGTGGATCACGAAGAACATGCCGACCGCCAGGCCGCCCGCCATGGCGACCCCCATGACGATGGCGATGCCGCCGTTGAAACGGGTCGGCTTGATCTGCCACCACATGATGATTCCCGAGAGCCCCCAGAAGATCATCAGCGCCGTGGTCGTGTCGACGAGCACGCCCCAGAGACTTCTCACACCGACATCCAGTCCACGCGATCCTCGAAGACCACCCGGATGATGCCGGACGCCCGCCACGACCAATCGCTGGAGTCGATCTCCGCGGACGCGGCCGCCACCCCCCGGCGTCGTCGAAACATCGACCCGTTCCGCCGCGACACCTCCGGCAAGCGTCTTGAATCCGAGGCCCCGGCTCGATTCAGAACGAGATGCCGAGTCGGGCGCCGAGGACGATCGCCGTGTCGGCGCCGGTGTACGGCGGCTCGATGAACTGAGCGTCGAGCGTCAGGTTCACCGAGGTCATGATGGCGAAGTCGTAGTACGCCTCGATTCCCTGTGATCCATCACCGATACCGGCGACGTTCGAGAATCGCGTGGACTGGATGTCGGTGTAGAAGTAGCCGACGCCGAAGGTGTCGTCGGTCCTTGACGGAATCAACCCTCGACCACCGACGCCGATGCAGCCGGACCAATCGACGGGGTTCGTCTTCCGATCCGCGACGCCGAACCGCGCGAACAGCCCGAGGCCTCGCAGATCCGTCCGACCGTCGGTCACCGCGATCGGAGCATCACTCGTCTCGTCGGCCCACAGGTACTGCCAACCGTTCCAGTAGACGGCCCAGGTGTCGGTCTGCGTCGGGAGCCGGAGACGCTCACCCTCGTCGAGGATGATCCGGCCTCCGATCTCGGTGAAGTCCTGGTCGAACGAATACAGGCCGCCGATGGTCATGCCACCGGGGAGCCCCCCCACCTCGTATTGGAACTGCGCCTCCAGCGTGAACGACGTTCCGTCCCCGAAGTCGTCGAAACCCGTCGATTCGGATGAATCGGCGGTGTTGAAGAGCGTCGCGGTGACGGACATCCGATCACTCGGCATCCAGGCGGCCCCGACGCCGAGCGTGCTGTAGGGAAGGCGCAGTGCGAGCGTGGAATTGAACACGAAGTTCGAGTTCATGAACTGCGTGGTGCCCCGACCACCCGCGAATTCGTTCGAATCACCGTTGAGCGTGTCCATCCTGCCGAGGAAGACCCCGAAATGCTCGGAGAGGAACTGCGTGTAGAGCAGATCGGTGATCGTGAAGCCGATGGATTCATCGACCTCGTCGGCGAGCGGAAAGAACGCGTCGGTGTTGACGGGGAGGACGGTGCCGACCTGCGCGTTCACGGACTTGCCGTATCGCGACTCGCCGCGGAACGTGACCAGTCCACCCGGAACGACGCCCATTCGATCGAGGTCGAGGTTGATCAGATAGTCGCCGATGCCACCGTAGCGCGTAGCCTCGTCGAGTCCACCGGACGCGATTCCCTGGCCGTACTGGACCCACTTGAACTGGAACTGGATGCCGTCGTCCGCGAGCTTCGCCCGTGAACCGTTCCAGTCACCGGTGAGCGCTGACCGCTGCTCGAGATCGCCACCGTAGTCGGGCACCGGCANGATTCCCTTCGGCGTCATCGCGTCGGCGACGGCCGGAAGGTCAGCGTCGTCCTGAGCCATGGAGAAACCCGTCGCGATGAGGACCGTGGATGAGGACATGATGACGAGCGATCGGTGCATCCGAGAAGACTCCTGGCGATCCGGACGCGTCGGCGTTCCTCGCCGTCACGACCGGTTTGATTCCGTGTTCCCTCCTGGCTCGAACACTCGTGCCGGGGCGATGCTGACATTGCGTCGGTACGATATCCGACGGGTCTGCGACGAATATCGGCGACCAAGTCCAATCAGAGAATCGATCCGGTATCCGGGTCGCCGATCGGCCGCGCAAGTCGCCGAATAACCACGCATACCGACAGTCTCGAACGAGCCGGCGGGAGATGACTCTTGGGAATCGTGCAGGCCAGCCTGAAGCGGGTTCGGACCGTCGCGCGGCATGCGAGCGAGCTCGTCCATCCCAGCGGTCTCCCCGGAATCGTGGTCTCCCACCACTAAGGCGCCTCGGTCTGGACCTGGAGCGTGATCCAGCACGCCTGTCGGCGACACGGAATTCCCGCTCGTCGGGTCCACACCCATCAGCGACGCGGCCCGCTCTTCCAGCGCGCCTGCCGGGTGGTGATGGTGATCGATTCCAAGGACAACATGCCCCTGGAACATCTTCAGTCCTGCCCCCTCATCCACGTCACGCGGGATCCCCGGGGCATTCTGGGGTCGATGCTCGAATCCCATCGTTCGACCCACCCCCTTTCGCGCCGCGAACACGACCCCTGGGGGAAGATCGCTCGAAATCGAGCGGCGCTTCGGACGAGGGATGACGACGACGGCTACCGATGGCTGTTCGAACACTCGGACTATCTCCCCAGAGTCATCGAGCAGATGGTGATGATCGAACAGACCGCCCACCCCGCCGACCGGATCGATCTCCGCGACATCGCGATCGATCCTCCGGACTCGATTCGCCGACTCGTGTTGCCGCTGGGCGTACCGGAATCGGACGTCGACGAACTCGCCGAGCGATTCGCGTTCTCCAAGAGTCGGAACTCCAAGGGCCACCATCGCCGCGGGGACCCCGAGTTCTGGCGGGAGGAACTTCCCACCGACGTGCTTCGGTCGTTTCAGGAGCGATGGGGACGCCCGCTCGAGCTTCTCGGTTATCCCGCCTGCGATTGAGCCGCGCGGCACGCCGTCGAAGCCCGCGTCCTTTTCAATCTCCTTCCTGCAGGTTTCGGAGGGGCATCACTGATGGAGGCGCGTGCCCGATCGTTCGTTGCAACACCGCTCGTCTCGAGGGGCCGCGGGTGGTTCCCGCTTTTCGAGCATCACCGAATCCCCGTCCGGCACCACGGCCTCGACCGGTCGGATGCCGAACCCGGAGAATCGGATTCCGCCCTCGTGTCCACCGCATGCACGCCGAGATGCGACGCCTCCCGACTTCGGGCGATCGGTTCACCAGAAGACGTCATCGAATGAGAACCGGCCCGATCCGTGAAATGGATCGGGCCGGTGTGATGATCGCCGAAGCGTCGATTTCGAACGGGAAAGCGTCCCTGCGCGGGTCACGATCCGAAGGGAATCGACGAATGCTGGAGCATGATCTTCAGCTTCCCGTCGTCACCCCGGACGTAGCCGAAGGAGTATTCGACCTTGGTCTCATCCCCGTCCGGATCGGTGAAGAAGTAGTTGCCCATCGCCATGGCCAGATCGCTCCCGGAATAGATGCCTTCGTTCTCGAAGCGGACCTTCGTCCAGCCCTTGATGGCGAACCCGGTGTCCTCCGTCCCGTCGCGTCCGATGAAGTACGAAAGCGCCTCGTCGAAGGAACCACGGAACTGATCGTCGGAAGCGAGGGTCGGCTTGAAGAGCACGATCGTGTTGCCGTAGGCGTACATCGAGTTGATGTGCTCGGTCGCGCGGGCCTTGGCGTCACCGGTCTCGGAATACACCCGCGAGATGTCGACGATGCCGTCGCCCCACGCACTCTGGGCGGCCATGACTTCCGCCTTGGTGATCGGACCGTGGGCACCGTGGCCGTCGGCATGCTGGCCGCTCGCGCACCCCGAGGCCAGCGTGATGACGACGGCGGACGCGATGCAGGCTACGGCGGAAAAGCAAGTCTTTCTGTTCATTGGTAGATCCTTCTCTGGTCGGTTCCTGGAGCATTCCAAATCGATGATGGCATCGGATGCCGGGCGATCGCCGATCACCCTTGAGCCGACACCCTTCCGTTCCGGAAATGATACACGCTCGCCGCCACAGGATGAAATCGAGTCGGATCTGGCTCAGGATCCGAGCGAACATCTCCGTCGAGCGGTCCGATCGATTCAGATCCGATCCGCGAAGCGCCGGCCCTTGCGGCGAACCACGCCGGTGACGACCGCCTTTCCTCCATTTCACCGGAATCTAAAGTTGCCGACGACTGGGACGGCGTTATCTTTGACCGACCCGCTTCCACGGCGAGCCCGTGCCCCCGCCGCCGGGTCCGGCCCGAGGGTCTCCTGATTGAAGGACGCTTTCAATGATCCGCTCTGGTCCGTGCTCGATCGCAATGCTGACCGGCTTCCTGCTCCTTGCCACGGGGACGCTCCGAGCCGGTGACCAGACGCCTCCGGATGAGGTGGTCGTCGGGGTGCCCGGAGATCTCGATCCGACCGATCCGGCACCACTGCTGATCCTGCTCCATGCCTATACCCTGACCGGGGGTGAACAGGAGGCGTGGTGGCGACTCTGGCCGGTCGCCGAAGCCAATGGCTTCCTGTTCGCATCCCCCACCGGAAGCACCGACGCCAACGGGCTCCCCTACTGGAACGCGAACGACAACTGCTGCGACTACGAGGACACGGACGTGGATCACGTCGCGTATCTCATCGACCTGGTCGACGCCATCCGCGCCGAGCACAACGTCGATCCGAATCGCATCCATCTGGTGGGATATTCCAACGGCGGCTGCATGGCCTACCGCATGGCGTGTGATCGTGGCGACGTCTTCGCTTCCGTCGTCTCGGTCGCCGGCGCCACCTGGATGGACCCGGCCAACTGCCCGGCGGAACATCCCGTCCACGTCCTCCACGTCCATGGCACCGAAGACACGGTGGTCAGCTACAAGGGCGGATTCGATCCCTTCAACCCGCCGTTTCCGCACCCCGGTGCGGTGGGCTCGGTCGCGCAGTGGGTCGAGAACGACGGATGCGACCCGGATTCGTGGGCCTCATCGCCGCCCTTCGACTTCACCTCGGAGTTGTCCGGGGTCGAGACCGACGTCATCCGATACGTCGAACCCTGCGACCCGAACGGATCGGTGGAGCTGTGGCGGATCCAGGGTGGTTCGCACTTCCCCAGCCTGACCGATGAAGGCCGGGCCCGACTCGTCGAGTTTCTGGTGGATCATCCGAAGGTCGCCCCGTGTCCCGCCGATCTCGACGCCTCGGGCAGGGTCGATGCGGGCGACCTCGGAATCCTGATCATCGCGTGGAATTCCAGTGCGTCTTCGGTCGACCTGAACGGCGACGGGCGCATCGATTCCGGTGATCTGGGGATATTGATCGCCGCCTGGGGGCCGTGTCCCTGAGCGCGGTCCACGCCCACGTGAAAAGACGAACGCGTCCTACTCGGATCGGAGGATTTCGACGGCCCCGTCGAGGACGACGTCGCGTCCTCCTTCCAGGAAGTGGTCCGGTTCCGGCCGGATCACGACGTCCACCTCGACACCTCGACCGTCGTAGAGCCGACCGTCCGGACGGAAGGACGCCATCGAGGCGCAACGCACCTCGATGCCGCTGTTCGCAAGCCTGAATCCCTGGGACCTCGCGCTGCCGCCGCCGCTCGGCTCGCCGAGCAGCGTGACGCGGGGTCGACCACGCAGCCCGCCGAGAAAGATGTCGGTCGCGCTGAAACATCCGGCGTCCGAGAGGACGACCACCGGACGATCGTAGAAATACTCGCCGGGGGCGCCGGTCGGCCCCAGGACCATATAGTGCCAGTCGCTGAAACCCTCGGACCGATCCCATTCCGGATCGAATTCCACGGCGAACCTCGCGATCGCCTCGCGTTCGGCGTCCGACCAGTCCGGATCATCCGCCCGAGCCATGAAACGCGCCTCGAGGTGATCCGCCGGAAAGCGATCGCTCGCGCGATACCGGGCGACGTTGGCGACCCACGGGGACTCGTCCGGTCCCACGAGGTATCCGGCCAGCGTCAGGAGCGGGCTCCGGGTTCCACCCCCGTTGCCACGGACATCGACCACCAGCCCCGCCGTCCCCCGGAAGTCGGCCATCGAAGACCGGATGTGCGGAACCATTCGATCGCTCATCTCGGGGATCCGCAGGTAGCCGAGGTTCGAGTCCAGGATGCCCGAATCACGTCGCGGCCAGGTGCCGTAGGTCGGCCTTCTGCGATCCATCGGCAACTCCATCTCGATCGGATCCGGGTCGTCCGGACGTTCGCCCAGCGTGCACTTCACCGATGCATCCGGGGGGAGTCCCAGCCGCTTCCTGACGGACTCCAGTTCGCGAAGTCCGCGGAGCACGCGGTGTCGAACGAGTTGCTCGCTGCCATCGACCACCCAGGGGCGTCCGGCATCGATGAATTCCTCGATGGGCATGTCATCGAGGGCGAGCACGAAGGGGCGGGCCCCGTCGAGGAATCCGGAGCGGTCGGGAAGAAACGCCACCACGCCCCCGCCGACTTCGGCGAGCAGGAACGGCAGGTGACCGGATTCCCCGGATCCGACCGGCGATCTGACCATCGCGTGACCGTCGCCGGATCGCATCAGGACCAGATGCAGTGCGTCCGAGAGTTCCCCGACTTCCACCGTCGCCCCGAACGAGTCCGCGACCCGCTGCAGTTCCGCGTCGAGCGACAAGTCCTTCAGGTGCCGATAGGCGAACTGGTCGTCGAGCCGGCGTCGGAACTCGAGGAGATCCGCGATGGCTCGGGCACGAGGGATCCGGGAGGCGATGGCCCGGTCTTCGTCGGGCGCATCCTGGTTCGAGCTCCAGATCGCCCGACGATTCGCCTTCGTGCATGCGACGGCCGCGAGTTCGACCCGTTCGCCGTCCGCGAGCCGCACCAGCGTGAGGTCGACTCGAGCCGGGATGACGCGCCCCATGTTCCGGACCGTCTCGGGAAGATCCTCCCCGAATCGCTTCCGCACCCGGCTCGGCTGCGTGCGTTCGAGGAATGCGAGGATGTCCTCGACCCCGACGTCGTGGATGACGAGGGGGCGATACCAGTCTCCCCGCACCTGGACCTCGGGTACGTCACCGTTCCAGCGCAGCGCCTCGAAGGGGCTCGTCCGGCCTTCGGCGTCCTGCCCGGCATGCGCGGGAGCCGGGCGAAGGAGCAGGAGAACGGCGAGAACCACCAGGACGGACCGGATACCTGCGACCTGGACCGGAAAGACGGCGCGTTGGATCATGAATCTCGCCTCCGGTTGGAGCGACGTGAGAGGAGTTACCATGTCGCAGCCTCCGGTCTCAAGGATACCGACATGGCCACCACTCAAGAAACTGCTCCCGATGCGCGCGAATCGCCCGACGATCCGGGGTCGGTCTGCGGCCGATGCGGTTACGACCGGACGGGTCTCGACGTGGATGCCTCTTGTCCGGAATGTGGCGAACTCAATTGCAGGCCGAAGGGGCTGGTGGCGAATTTCCGCCACGCCTGGCGGACGTCCGCCAGTTGGACCTTGCGGGCCACCTGGGTCATCGCCTGCATCGCCGCGTTCGCGGCGGCCTTCGTCATCCTCGGGTTCTTTCTCGTGTTCGGGCTCGTGATGTTCGACCGGACCGACGGATGGAGTTTCCTCGCCCCGGTCTTCGGTTGGATTTTCGTGGCGGCGCCGGCCGCCCTGCTGGCCCTGTTCTGCGCACTGGGGAGCCTCGGTGCCGATGACAAGCGACTGCCTCGTTACAGCGCCGCCCTGGCCTGCGGGGCCATCTGCGTTCCGGTCCTCGTGTTCTTCCTCATCTCCATCATCGGGCGGGCCATCGACTGGTGACCGCGGGTCGCTCGGCGGCGAATCCGACCTGCGCCCCTGGAACCCGGTCGCGCTCGACGTCGAAATTCCGCTGCCACCCTGCTTGATGCGGACTGACTCCTCGTCCCGCTCATCCCGCGCTTCGACGGTTTCCGAGGCGGGCACTCGATCGGGAGATCGCGTCGGCGTGGCCAACCGATAAACTGGTCCCTCCGGAGCATCGACGTGAATCTGGACCGGTGGATTCCCCGTTTTTCAAGGCTCTCGATTTGCGAACGCCATGCCGTTCGTTTTTCTTCTCGATCCCCATGCGGAAACCGGCCGAAAGAATCCATGCCTCGACTCGTCATTCCGTTCGCTTCACTGATCGTCGCCATCATCTGGATGGGAGGCTGCGAGCCCTTCGAGGAGCCGCATCTGACCCTTCATGCCCTGTGCGAATCAGGCGATGCGACCCCGGAGCGGATCCAGGCCTTTCTGGACCTTGGCGTCGATGTGAACACCAGCGACGCCAAGGGCCGGGGCGAAGGTGAATGCGAAGGGCAGGTACGGCTCGACGCCGCTGCATCGGGCCGCCAAGTCCAACCCGAACCCCGAAGTCATCGCGGTCCTCATCAAGGCCGGAGCGGATGTCAACGCGAAGGGCAAGCACGGCTGGACGCCGCTCCACCGGGCCGCCAGATCCAACGAGAACCCCGAGGTCGTCGCGTCGCTCATCGAGACCGGGTTGGATGTGAACACGACGAACACCTTCGGCCGGACGCCGCTTCACTACGCCGCAGTCAACGGAAACCCCGACGTCCTCACCGTCCTGCTCGAATCCGGGGCGGATCCGAATGCGAGGTGCGATTCGGATGAGACGCCGCTCGACCGGGCGGAGGCCGAAGAGAAGCCGGAGAACGCGAAGCGTCTTCGCGCCGCCGGCGCCAGACGCAGTCACGACATCCCGTGACCGCGACGTTCGTGCAGCGTCTCGGCTGCGAAGATCACCGCTCATGCGGCGACGCCGCCCCTGAATCCACCGTGTTCAAGCGACGACCGGGGGGCGGTGAGCGGTGTCGTGCTAGGGATTCCGGCGGCAGAAGTCTTCGGCGGACTCCCATCGTCGGCGGGCCACCTCCAGGGATCGCGCGGGATCGACGATCGGCGCGGGACCGCCGGCAAGCCAGGGAGCATGCCGCTTCGAGCCGGAGAGTTCCTGCAGTTCGGGGAGCCAGTGGGCGACGTACGCGCCGTCGGCGTCGTATCTCCGGGCCTGTTTGACGATGTCGAAGCCCCGGAAGCCCCGCGGGTCGGCCCCGACGCCCGCGGCGTAGGCCCAATTGCCCCAGTTGGCCGCCGGACAGTAGTCGATGAGGCAATGCTCGAACCAGCGGGCGCCCCACCGCCAGTCGACGCCGAGGTTCTTGGCCAGGAAGCTGGCCACCAGCTGCCGACCGCGATTCGACATGTAGCCGCTCGCGCGGAGCTCCCGCATGTTGGCGTCGATCAGGGGGATGCCCGTGGCTCCCGATCGCCAGGCATCGAAACGACGCTCGTTGCCGCTCCAGGTCATCGGCATCGCCGACGGGCCCGCGGCTCGGAAGAGCGTCCGCCCGTGCTTGAGCAGATACAACCTGAAGTACTCCCGCCAGAAGAGCTCGAAGCGCAGCCAGTAGGTCGAGTCGTTCGCGACCCGCTCGCGCTCGTACCGGAACGTCTCCTCGGCGACCAGTCGAGGCGACAGCGCACCCAGGGCGATCCAGGGGGAGAACTTCGACGAGTATTCCCCGCCGAGCATGCCGTTCCGGGTGACCTTGTAGTCCTTCAGATGGTCACCGGAGAACATCCAGTCCCGCAGCCGATCGAGCCCCGCCGGCTCGCCCCCCTCGAATCCGAGCACGGCCCTCGGGTCGGAAGGCTCGTCGTCGAGACCGAACGCCCCGACCTCCGGAACAGACCCGAAATCGAAGGATGCGTGCGTCGCCAGCGGCAAGAGACGCGAGGGCGTCGGACGCGACGGAGCGAGCGCGAGTCCGCGCTCGGCCGTGCGGCGGAAGGAACTGAACACTTCGGGAAGATCGCGGGCGAAGCCCCGAGGGTCGTCGATCTGAAAAAGCGTTTCCGGAGGAAGGGACTTGATCGCGACGGAAGCACGATGCTCCAGCTTCCGTTCGATCGACCGCTCCTCCGTCCCCGGCGCCTCGACGAAGCACAATCGATCGATGGCGAGATCCCGGCAGAGATCGGGAAGCACGTCCTCGGGGCTTCCGATGCGCACGACGAGCCGCACCCCCGATCGTTGGAGCGCTCCCTCGAGGGCGCGTACCGTCTCGAGGAGAAATCGGAGTCGATGGTTCCCGGCGCGGCTGAAATCCTGGACGACGTCGAGATGATCCCGGGGATCGAGGACCCACGCCGCGACCACCTCGTCTCGACCCGGATCAAGCGCCTCGAAGAGCGGTTGGTCGTGGATCCTGAGCTCACGGCGGAACCAGAGAAGATTCCGGCGGCGGCCCGACGCCGGCGAAGTCACCTCGTCCGGTCGGTCGTCGAGGCTTCGATCATCTTCACCCACGATCATTGGGGATTTCCGGCGTTGAATGGAAGTGGATGGCGCATCGCATGCACGAAATTCATGGTAGACGACCGCTGAAACCCACGGCACCGACGCGGGCGTCCTCAGTGACGGCCTCACCTCGCCCGGCAGCCCGTCTCGCCGATCCGGAGGTCCGGAGGTCCGGAGGTCCGTCGACGTCGGACCGCGGAAGCGTTCGGCACGCCGGAAATCACCACGTCGGAACTTCCTGCTCGTGAACCGAGGGGCGGCGGTTTAGAATCGTGGTCTCATTTCTTCACTGGATGAATCGCGATGAGACGGACCATTCCCCTGCCCGTCCTCTTCCTGACCTCGGCCGCCATCGCCGCCTCCGCTTCGGCCGAGACGATCACGGTTTGCACGAAGGGCTGCGACCACACCAGTATTCAGGCTGCGATCGATGCGTCGGCCGAAGTGGGCGACGGTCGAGAAACGCCCCCTCACCGGTTCCGTCTGGGGCCCGGCGGTCACGATCGCTTCCGTCGCCGCGAGGCCGGGCGATCCGCGGTCGGTTGCGACACGGGGCCGCGGCGGGCGTGACGCACGTCTTGAAACGATTGGCAGGAATCATCACCGATCTCCGTATCGAAACGCGAACGAGGCCACCCCGACCTCGAGCGGCCTCGAGCGGCGAAAGTCACCGAATCCAGACACCCGGCCCGGGTCTTCGACGAATCTCGTCCTCGCACATTGGTTCTGTTACCCTGTTCCTTCCGGTTCCACGTCTCTGGGAACGCGTCATTCTCGACGCGTGAACAATTCGTCCTGACCCGAAAATCACTGGGAAACATCTATGAACAACCTCGGCTCCGCCCTGCTTTGCGCCACGGTCACCCTGATGGCTGCGCCCGGCTTCACCCAGGACACCCTTCCCTTCCCTTCCACGCCTTCGGCCTCCAAGCCGGGGCTCACCATCCAGACTTCCACCCATGAGAAGCGCGTCCCCCAGCGGCGGCTGGCCGAGGATGCTCCGAACATCCTCATCGTCCTGATCGACGATGTCGGTCCCGGCATCCCCAGCACCTACGGTGGCGAGATGTCGACGCCGAACCTCAGTCGAGTCGCCGACCGGGGCATCTCCTTCAACCGGTTCCACTCGACCGCGATGTGCTCGCCCACTCGTGCCGCCCTTCTGACGGGACGCAACCACACTCGAGTCGGCAACGGGCAGATCTGCGAACTCGCCAACGACTGGGACGGCTTCAGTGGCACGATTCCGAAGACCTCCGCCACCATGGCCGAGGTCCTCAGGAACTACGGGTACAACACCGCGGCCTGGGGCAAGTGGCACAACACCCCTGCCGAGGAGACCACTTCCAAGGGCCCGTTCGATCGCTGGCCCACTGGATACGGCTTCGAGTACTTCTACGGATTCCTGGCCGGTGAAGCCTCGCAGTATGAACCGCACATGGTTCGGAACACGACCCCGGTCAACCCGCGTGAACTCCACCGCGAGGGGTATCACCTCACCGAAGACATCGCCGAGGACGCCATCCGCTGGCTCCGCGAGCAGGAGGCATTCGCGCCCGACAAGCCATTCTTCATGTACTGGGCGACCGGCGCCGTCCATGGACCTCACCACGTCGAGCAGGACTGGGTCGACAGGTACAAGGGACGGTTCGACGACGGCTGGGACGCCTATCGCGAGCGAACATTCGCCAGGGCGAAGGAGATCGGCTGGATCCCGGAGGACACCGAGCTCACCTCGCGCCCCGAAAGCCTCGAGTCGTGGGACTCGGTTCCCGAGAACGAGCGGCCGTTCCAGCGGCGTCTGATGGAGGTGTTCGCCGGTTTCGTCGAGCACACCGATCACCAGGTCGGTCGCATCCTCGATGAACTCGAGGCTCAGGGACGCCTCGACGACACCATCGTCTTCTACATCTGGGGCGACAATGGTTCGTCCGCGGAAGGTCAGCGGGGCACCGTGAGCGAACTCCTCGCCCAGAACGGAATCCCGACGGAGACAGAGGATCACCTCCGGGTTCTCGAGGAACTCGGCGGGCTCGACGCCCTGGGCACCGAGAAGACCGACAACATGTACCACGCCGGCTGGGCGTGGGCGGGAAGCACGCCCTACCGATCGACCAAGCTGGTCAGCGCCCACTTCGGCGGCACTCGTCAGCCGATGGCGGTCTCGTGGCCCGAGGGCATCGAGCCCGACTCCACTCCTCGACCGCAGTTCCATCACGTCATCGACGTCGCCCCGACGATCTACGAGATCCTCGACATCCGGCCACCCCAGACNGTGAACGGCTTCACCCAGGATTCGATCGACGGCACGAGCATGCGCTACACGTTCGACGATCCCGAGGCCGAAGGACGGCGTACCACGCAGTNCTTCGACATCATGGGCAGCCGTGGGATCTACCACGACGGTTGGTTCGCGGGCGCGTTCGGCCCCCGCGAGCCGTGGACCCCCGGCGCCCCGGCCGGCATATTGGAATGGAACCCCGAGAACGACGTCTGGGAGCTCTACCACGTCGAGAAGGACTGGTCCCAGGCCAACGATCTCTCAGCGGTGATGCCCAAGAAGCTCGCCGAGATGAAGAGCCTCTTCCTGGTCGAGTCGGCACGAAACGACAATCTCCCGATCGGTGGCGGGCTGTGGACCATGCTGTTCAGCCCGAAGGACGCCCCGGCCACCCCGTATCGCGAATGGACGTTCCGGGGCGTGATGGAACGCATGCCGGAGTTCGCCGCGCCCAAGCTCGGGAAGTTCGACAGCGACGTCCGGATCGAGGCGACGATTCCCGAGAAGGCCAACGGAGTGCTCTACGCCCTCGGCGGCTTCGCGGGCGGGCTGGCCCTCTTCATGGACGAAGGTCACCTCGTCTACGAATACAACCTCTTCGAAATGGAGCGTACCCGCTTTCGAAGCGAATCCCCGCTGCCGGCGGGCGACGTGGTCATCGAGGTCCGCTCGCGACTGGAGAACGAAGACACCCACGCCCCTCCACTCGGGGTCGCGATCAGCGTGGACGGCCGGGAGATCATGGGCGGCACGATCCCGATGATCGCGCCTCTCCTGTTCACCGCGAACGACTGCCTGGACATCGGCATCGACTGGGGTTCCCCGGTCTCGACCGAATACTTCGACCGGGCGCCGTTCGAGTTCGAAGGGACGCTGGGCACCACGACGATCTCCTATCCGGAGTGACTTCGGCCGTCGCGAGAAAAGCCACTCCTCATCTGGACGAATCAAGAGTCCCGTCCCTCGCTTCCACCCGGCCAGAGGACCAGCCCGCCTGACGCCGGCCGGCATCAGCCTCGTCGATGTGTTTCGTCGGCGCGTGCAAAGCCCCCGACGCCGATTCGCGGTGATTTCTTCGATCTCATCGGAATCATCGACGCACCGACCGGCCCGGGGACGTGGATCCACGGCCTCGATTTCGTACCGGGACGGGTCTCATCTCGCACGGCGAACGATTCGAATCGACCGAACTTCATCCGACCTGAAGAACCTGCGGGCCCCGATATCGACAGACTCCGACCACGCGACCCGGGAGGAGCCGCGAAGGCGCCATCACTCCCCCTTCACGACCTTCTCGCCCTTCAACTCGACCATCCGCACGATTATCCTCGAAAGCCCACCGCCACTCGGGACGAAGAAGCTGCTGTTGCACATGTGTATGAAGTCATGATCGACGTCATGACGTTCATATCTCACGACCTCAAACGATTCCTTGATGAACAAGTCGTGGATTCTCTGAACGTACTCGATGGATTTTTCATTGTTCTCGGAACGATGATGGCGCCGTGTCTTGGTCTTTGGGAAGGGATTGAAGTCGAGGTTGTATGAAAAAGACACCTGCCCGATCTTCAGCTTCTTGAGTTTCTTCGCCACCCGTTCGTAGTACTTGCTGGTCTTCACGTATTGGTTCCACTGCTTCTCCTTGTACGCATCCTTCTCATGGTCGTACACGTAGTAACGCTCCTTGGCCAGGAACTCGTCGACGGTGAATTCGCTGTTGTCGATGATGTCACCGGTTCTGAGATGAATGACGCAGCAATCGCGCCTCGGGATCTCGATCTCCCGGGTGGAGCGAACATCATCTATCACGTCACGCAGGACCTTGTAGTCGCATGGTTCCGAGGTCCTCTGGTAATACTCGTGAATGATCGTCCCGGGGAATTTCTCGTGACGCTTCTTCCCTTCGGGGAACTGGAAGAAATCAGCCAGTCTGTACTTCGCCCAATCGAGATCATCGTCTGACGCCATGTCTTCACGCTCCGTTCCGCCGAGCGGGATCATTCGAAGATCCTTGTGAACTCTCCAAACGGGGTCACCACACACCGGGACGTCAATGCTAGCAACACGCCTCGCTCCTGCCGCAGGAACGCAGCAAAAAGACGCTCGAGCGCCGACCCGCGGAAGGCGGGACTTCAGGGCCGGCGATCGCAAGTGTTTCCAGGACGACCCAGACACCGGGACCCACTGGATCTCATCTGCAAGCAGATGAACGAAGGCCATCTGCGAACTCAGACCCCGTCCCAGATTCGCTGCAGCCGCTCGTATCCCGGCTCTCCACCGTCCCAGGGCTTCGGATGCCCGACGTAGTGAAGAATCTTGATCCTTGACAGGTCGAACTCCGGATGCCGCTTCAATCCGCGTTTCATGTAGTTGTATGCAGACGAGAAGAAGCGGACATCGTCGAAGGATGACAGAGCGTAATAGCTCGTCAGGAAACCCTGGTCGCTTCCATCCACCGATTCCACCTTCCCGAGTCTGCCCCTGATCATCTCGTAGGTATCGAGTGACGGCCGCAGGACGAAGACACCGGTTTGAATCATTCGAAGCCGGACTCGCTCGGAGGGTTCCGGGAACACTTCATGATCGACGGCACACGCGATGCCGTGAGGCTTGAGCGACACGCTCATCAGTTCATCGGAATTCTGCAGCTGTATGGCGTCGGAATCGATCCAGCACACCTTGTCATAGTCCGTCAGCTTCCAGCACTCCAGCTTGACGAACGCTTCCAGCCACTTGTGCTTGTAGGGGTTTTTCAGGGAAGCCAGCGCAACCCTTCTCGTGAGGATGCCGGCATCGATCAACGCACGTTCCTGTTCCGCCGTCGTCGAGTCCGTGCAGAAGCAGACGAGCGGGAACTCGGTCTTCACCTGACGCATCGACCGATGAAGCTTCAGAACACCTTCAAAGTACTCCCGGTTGCAGCTCGTGACCCACGCGGCCTTCCCAGACGGCTCGAGCACCTCGAGTGCGTCGAATCTGCACTGCGTCTCATACCATCGGCGCGGGTTCACTTTTCCCGCACGAGGCCTTCTCGCGATGAAGTACGCAAGGGCACCAATGGCCAACACGGACAGGACGACAAGCGTGGTGGCTGGAAAATCCATGCTCTCGGTATATCACCAATCGTTCGCTGCGACGATGAGTTTCCGAGGGATGGCGAATATGAAAAGGGTTTTCATGGCCTGATCGGACACCAAACCGGGCACCTGTCGCTCCATGAGCCGCTGCGCGTCATGATCGGCCGCGTCACCCTTCAACGGATGATCGCCGATCGGCAGCCAGAATGACTGCATCACCCTATCGATCAGTAACGGNAAAATCATGATCGATTGAATGACCTCGCGTATCATGACGGGTCGGAAGCACCGTTCACGTTCACCCAGTACCGGCACGATTCGGATGATCGCCGATGAAGACACTCTTGATTCTCGGCTCGAAGCCCGAACCTGAACTGCCACCACCGACAAGCTTTCAGGAGGTGGCCTGTGCGAACGCCTCCGGACACTCGGCGGAACGACATGATCTGTCTCGGCCCGCCTTCACGGTCATGACGCCGATCATGGCCACCAACATCGAGGCCGGCAGGCAGAGCCTTGAGGCATTGACCGGTCTGTCCACGGGCACCGTGTATTTCCTGCGTCAGAGAAATGAAGGCAAGCGCGGCTTTGCCCGCCTTCTCCACCTCATCAAGATGTCCAGGAAGAAGCCTGTCCATCGAGTGCAGCCCTTCTATCTCAAGCGGAAACTCCGGTCGATCTCCTACCGCCACGACAGGATGGTCGCGCTCGGACCCGAGAAGTACGACACGCTCGTCGAGCGGCTCTGTGATCGGGATGCCGAGGTGCTCTCACAGTTGGAGCGAAAACGGCCGTCCACCGGCGTCATCGCCCTCGCGCTGGCCATCGACCAGAAGAGATACGATCGGTACATCTTGAGCGGCTTCAACTTCGAGTTGACCCATCCCTACGCGATCAATCCGGTGATCGAACGACGCGGTACGGCGGCCAGCTCGCATGCCGAGACCGATGTNATGGTGATNCGCTACCTGGCNAGGAAGACGGGNANCNTCTTCACCACGGAAAGGNCCGTGCATGAACGTGCGGNCGTNCCNTTNCTNCCNGGNNNGATCCGGTAACAGTCGAAGGTGATCGTNNACGNGCATTCGGANGCTGAATCNNGANNAGGATTCTGGANCGTTCCGCCTCATCGACTAGGNTTGNTNCAATGCCCGGNGAGCGATACCGATCCGACATCGATGGTCTTCGAGCCCTTGCCGTGCTCGCGGTCATTCTGTGTCATGCCNAGTTCTCGTGGGCATCGGGTGGATACGTCGGCGTCGACGTGTTCTTCGTCATCAGCGGTTTCCTGATCACCCGGCTGATCCGCCGGGAGGTCGAGGAATCGAGGTTCTCGTTTTCGAACTTCTATCTCCGACGAGTCCGGCGACTGATCCCGGCCCTGTGCTTCACGCTGATGGCGACCCTGGTGATCGGGTGCTTCCTCTCCCATCCGATCCGGCTCGAATCCCTCGGGCGGTCGACGATCTGGACGGCGTTGTCCGTCTCCAACATCCACTTCTGGATGACTTCAGGGTACTTCTCCGCCGCTGCGACAACCAAGCCGCTTCTTCATACCTGGTCGCTCGCGGTCGAAGAACAGTTCTATCTCGTCTGGCCGGCGATCGCGATCCTCCTGCTGACGAGGACGAGCCGGAGGATCACCCTTCTCGTCCTTGGTCTTCTCGGCCTGGCCAGCTGGGTCGCGGCCGAGCTCCTGATCACCACGGCCCCCACCGTCGTCTTCTATTGGATGCCCCTGCGAATCTGCGAGTTCGTGGTGGGCGGTCTCCTCGTCTGGAGCGAGGGCTGGAAGCCGGGGCGTCGCTGGCAGGAGGCCGGNTATCTGTTGGGGCTNGCNATCGTCTGCGGGTGCTGCGTCTGGTACGACCCGCAAACTCNATTCCCCGGATCCCACGCCATGCTGGTGGCCCTCGGCACCGGTCTCCTGATCCAGTTCGGTCGGGCGCCGTTCTCGTCGACCCTCCTCGACAATCGGATCGCGCGGGGAATCGGNCTGATCAGCTACTCCGCCTACCTCGCCCACTGGCCGCTCCTCGTCTTCCTCCGCGGCGAGAACCACTGGCACGTCGGCGGGAAGTCGCAGTTGTTGTTCCTGCCCGCAGCGCTGTTGCTCGGCTGGGGGATGTATGCAGCAATCGAGCAGCCTTTCCGCCGAATAAGGCCGCCGGGCGAGAACCGGCGTTTTGTTGTCTCGCTCGGGCTGGCGATGTGCGTCGTCATCGGCAGCGGGCTGGCCCTGTCCATCGGCGATGGATGGCCTCAGCGGCCGGCGTACGCGAATCCACCGTATGCGGAGGCCGTCGTCGCGAAGGACAAGGCCAGGCGTTTCGATCGCGATCCCGGCCGCTGCCGGGATCCGAAGTGGTTGCGCATCGGCTGTCCGACGCCCGACAAGCGAGTCGGGCTCGTGATCGGGAACAGCCACGCACGCGATGGCGACAACATCATGGCGGCCGCCACGCAAGGCGTTGATCGTCTCATCCTCTCGGGCCTGGGCGGTTGCCCACCGCTGAGACCGTCGCCGGGTGATTCCCGGGTCAATCGCAACCACTTCCAGTTCGCTCAGTGCGAGCGGATGAATGAAGAGCAGTGGACACCGGAGTACTACGACGGCGTCGACTACGTCGTGGTGAGCACGACCTTCTCGGGCAGATACGGTCCGGATGAACTGCGTGAGTACATCGACTTCATCCAGGGGCTGGGCATTCGGAAGATCGTCGTCATCGGGAACTTCATCCACCTTCGGGAGGAGCTCCTGGTCGCCCTGCCAAAGGCCGGGTCTCTGCTTAATCTGGTGGCGACGTATGCCGACGGCGCGAGTTTCACGCACAATGCCGAAATCTCCCGGATCTGCGAGGAGACGGGTTGCTTCTTCGTCGATAAGAAGAACCTCCTCGCCGATGAAACCGGCTGGATCCTCGAGACCGAGGGAGTCCCTTTCACCTGGGATCGCGGGCACCTAACATGGGAGTTCGCCACGATGATCGGGCGAATGGTTCGACCCGAGATCCTTCGATACCTGAATGATCACTCGGAGAAATCCGCGGGCGACGCCGGTTTCGCATCGACCGGGCCTTGAGGTGCAGATATGAAACAGGCCACAGCCATCATTCCCGCCCGCGGCGGCTCCAAGGGTGTTCCCCGAAAGAATGTCTGGCAGTTGAACGGCAAGCCTCTGATCTGCTGGAGCATCGAAGCCGCTCAGGCCGCCGAACTGGTCGGTCCGATCGTGGTGTCGACGGACGATGCGGAAATCGCGGAAGTCAGCCGAGCGGCGGGGGCAGAGGTCGTCATGCGCCCGGCCGCCATCAGCGGCGATGCCGCTTCGTCGGAGGATGCCTTGCTTCATGCCCTCGAGAACCTCGACGCGCTTCCGGACCTGACCGTCTTCCTGCAGTGCACCTCACCCTTGACCCACGGCGGCGACATCGACGCCTGCATCCGCACCCTCATCGAGGCCGAGGCGGACAGCGCCTTCACCGCCACCGAGTCAAACCGTTTCATCTGGAACAACAAGGCGAATGCGACCGGGGTGAACCACAACGGGGCCGAACGCAAGCGGCGGCAGGACCTCGAACCCGAATACAGCGAGAACGGCGCGGTCTACGTCATGCGGACTCGGGGCTTTCTGCAATCCCGCCACCGATTCTTCGGGAAGACCGTGATCTCCGAAATGCCCGCGACCCGTTCGTGGGAGATCGACTCCCCCGAAGACATTCGCATCGCCCAGGCACTCGCGGCACTTTCGGCCGGGCGCATTCCCGGGAACGCCGGAGTGATCGAGGTTGACGACGACCGCGTGTCGCCCGGACCGTTCGACACAGGGCCAGGTGATTCGACATGAAAAGAGAGCATGCACGCTCGATTTCGAGCCGGCCGCGACGCATGGCCCGTCGAGCCAGCCACACGGTCGGGTTGCGACGGAAGCGGATCTCCTGGCTCTTTCTTCTCGGGGTCAACAACTCCGGGACCACCCTGCTGGAGACCATTCTCGGGCGACACCCCGAGATCTCGAAGCTTCCCGAGGAGGGGCAGCACCTCTCACGCGCGCTTCCTCGTCCGAACCCGATGAAGCTGCGGAGAATCTGGACGGAACGAATCGAAGCGTTTCGCAAACGTTCCGGGGACGGCGGTGGACTATCGGCATCTCGCCTCAAGTGGGACTGGCTCGGTCATTATCCCGTTGATGGCAGGTCTCGTTTTTTCATGGAAAAGAGTCCACCGAACACGGTGCGAGGGCCGTGGCTGCAACACCACTTCAAACCCGCATCCTTTCTGGCCCTCACCCGAAGCCCATACGCGGTCGCCGAGGGAATTCGACGGCGTGAGGGGTACTCCGTCGAACGCGCTGCGCGGCACTGGGCCGTCGCGACCAAGATCATGCTCGATGATCTGGATCNGNTGGATGANGCCCTGCTTCTGAGCTACGAAGATCTGTGCGCCGATCCTTCAAAGGAGATGACTCGGGTCACTCGCTTCCTCNAGATCGCTCCGTACCCCGATGAATNTCTTTGCGAAAGCCTTCCCGTCCACAATGTGACNGGGCAACCGAGCCNGATCAAGNACTTCAATGCTTCGAGCCTCGAGCGACTCTCTGCGGANGACATTCGGAGGNTNGANGACATCGCGGGGGAANTGATGTCTCGACTTGGATNCGNGTTCTTCACNGGATGAACACGCCCATCGAAACGAACATNCCCGAGGATTCGCCGTTGAACACCNGAGGACGGAACATGACGGTCTTCTTCTGTGTCGGGAGCGAGAAATCGGGGACCACGTTGTTGGCCCGCATGCTCGATCAGCACCCCGAGATTGCGTGTCTCTGGGAGAGCTATGCCTTCCGCCCCGANTCCAGCGCCAGCATCTTCAATCCTGCCTCCGAAAAGTGGAAGCGGCACGGCTTTTCCGAATCGGACGTCCGACGCTGGTCGCGGATCTGGAATGCCCAGCCGCACGCGTTCTTCCGACGGACGCTGAGTCGATTGACGAGAAGNAATTTCCTGGTCGACTCCTGTTTCCGNCGCACNATGTCGTCGGCCCTGGCTGATTTCGCGCGTCGCTGCGACGCCACGGTCGTCGGCGACAAATGGCCGGGATACATCAGGCACCTCGACCAACTGCTCTCGGCCTNCCCCGAGGCGAGGATCATCTACAACGTGCGCGACCCGAGAGGCTTGTGGAACTCGGCCGAAACGTTCAAGGGGCGCTGCCGCGGGGACGAACTGCTTGGAGAGATGCTCAAGAACGACAAGCGAATCAGACCCTATCTGGAACGCGCCAACTTCCTGACGATTCGCTACGAGGACCTGGTCTGCAAGCCCGAAGGCACCGCCCAGCGAATGTACGACTTTCTGGGTTGTGACTTTTCGACCNGGTATCTGCAATACGATCGACAAGTCGATCCCCATCCGGATCGCTGGAACTGGGTACCGNNNGCCGGCGGCCNGATCGATCCCTNGCATGCGTTCAAGTGGAAGGANNNNGTCGANCCCGGCGGACNTCGNNCGNNTCACGGCGANGGCCTCCAGCTTCATGGACCATCATGGTTATGNCCGGTAACGACCCGAACCGAACNAAGTGAGTCGACCCTCATGNGAGATCACTCGAACGNNTTCATTNNAGCCCCNCTGTTCGGTACTCTGGNANCCGTNAACGCAGGANTGGAGCAGACGATCGGAANAGATGAAACAACGTCAATCGCTCCCATCCCTGGANACCNCCCNGAGAACGTNNTCGCACGCGACANGGTGACCGNCCCGCCCTGTCCTCCCCGAGTCGGGAGANCTGGCCGGACTTCNGGAATCACGANTTNCCAGNTCATCAGCGGANTCAAATGATGCTCGTCTTTCCTTTTGAGCGACTCNNGTTTCTCTGCACTCCCAAGTGCGCATCCACCAGCGTGGAGGAGGTCTATGCCCCCTATGCCGGCGTGGTACTGGGTGGTCATCCGAAACTCAAACACNTCGACCTCTCCGCCTATGAACGCGGATTCGCACCNNTCACGGNGGANGNGCTCGGGNCGCTNGAGACGGTCTGCCTGNTCCGCGATCCGNTGGAACANCTCAAGAGCTGGTATCGCTACAGCCGTCGCCCGGACCTCAAGAATCGGNAGTGGTCGCAACNCGGCCGGACGTTCGAGGATTTCGTCGAGGATTTCCTCGACGTCGATCAGGGCTGGACGATGAAGACGCAGCATGAATTCGTGCAGGACNANACCGGCCAGATCGGTGTGAACCGGATCTTCNCGNTCGAGCACTTGGATCGATTCGTGGACTTCATGAACGAGCGCCTCGGAGTACGCGTGGNNCTGCCGGCCNTNAATGCGTCTNCGCCGGCCNCGACGTCGATTGCTTCNGGACTCGAGGCGGATCTGCGTTGTCGACTCGCCCCGGACTTCACGCTCCACGAAGCGGTCCTGCGGGCCGATGGCAACTGGGAGAATCCCCTGCGGAANTTCGAATCTCGGCCCGCGNNNAAGANGGGCAGCNCGGCGNNGATNGCGGCAAANCGATACCGTCGACGAGCGAAGGCGGCTGGATCATGGTTCGACTTCCTCCGCTCGAAGCGNTGATGCGCCGGACGNATGAGCCGGGAGTCGTCCAGGAATCGGAGGTCGGAAAGGCCGCGCCACGAGGAGTCGCCCGGTATTCGTCGCACCGTGATCCGGATCGGAACGCGCGCCTCCCGAAAGTTCGTCTCGGAGCATGAAGTTCCGCACCNNCCGGACCGATATTGANANNNGCGNATCGAGCATCCGTCGCGAATGNCGATGNGGNGGAGNAAGGTTACCGGANGTNGTTNTCNGCAAGGATGCCNNGANNNNTGNGATNTCACCGCGNTGAACCCAGTTCNTGAGATTCCGGTGACCGGNCCGATCCAGCNGCCGCATNNCANCATGACGCNCAATNNCGAAACAGTCTCGGTCTCNNTGATCNTNCCGGCGTACAACGCGGAGNNNTACATCGGTTTCACCATCGAGTCNCTGNTCCGGCAGTCCCACNCGGATCTGGAGATCATCGTGGTCGACGANGGATCGACCGANCGGACNCGCGAGATNGCATGCGGATACGCCGAGACCGATGACCGCATCACCNTNCTCCCCCAGAAGAATCTCGGGGTCGCGACCGCTCGGAACACGGGGATCGAAGTCGCGAAGGGCGAGTTCGTCGGNTTCATCGANGCCGACGACATCTGGCATCCGACCGCGGTGGAGAAGATGCTGGGNCGNTTNGAGNANNNNTCNCCNAANNTCGNNGTCGTCTACACGTGGTCCACCGACATCGACGNGGAGAATCGCATGACCGGCGGCGTGCACGTGTCGNGNGCGANNGGNCACGTCTATCCNNTGCTGNTCTTNCANAACTTCCTNGGNAANGCGAGCTCCACGATCATNCGNAAGCGTTCGCTGGAGGCGATCGGCGGTTACCGAGCGGAATTCGATCTCGGCTGCGAGGATCTCGACCTGTATNTCCGCCTCGCCGCGAGATTCGATTACGACGTCGTTCCGGAGTTCCTGGTGGCGTATCGCAGGACTCCGGGNGCGATGTCGAGTCACGTCGAGAAGATGGAGCGAGCGCATCAGCAGGTGCTCGATACGGTACGACGGGAGCGGCCGATGGTCTCGTCGCGGCTCCTGCGTTCCTCGAAGGTGAACTTCTACGCCTATCTCGCCCATGCTTCGGTCTNCGGCGGCNNGGNTCGNGGANCNNTGCATTGGATCNGGAAGTCGTTGNGNACCGATCCACTTCTGACNCTCTGCAGNATCGATCTGCTCGCGATNTTTCCTCGTCGGATCATTCGCGGAGGGTTCGAAGCCACTCGGTTCCGGGGANTGTCTTCTCNACGAAGNNTTCTCGANGANGATNNNTCCGGCNGNAAANCCGCTGGTTTTCGNCCGCCCATGTCCGGCCGCGTCCTCTCGGAGGTCAAGTGCGGCGTCGCCTCGNTCGTGTACCGCGTATTGCGCTGGGGGAGGCGTCCTCCATCTGCCGGGGATGCGTGACGAATCGATTCGACAGGAGATTCGTGGCACGCGGATGCGTTACGCTTGATCACGGAGCGTGCGAGCGCCTGGTGGAGATCCGGCCGTGTGGATCGCGGTCGGCAGGGTGTCGAAGCAGGGACGAGGCTCATGGAACGACTGGACAACGTGGCCATCCCCGACCGCGCCGAGGAGATCCGGTGCTTCTGCTGCGGTCGGAACGAAGCGCAGCGGATTCCGGAGTTTCTCGCCTACCACCGCCGACTCGGCGTCGATCGCTTCTTCTTCGTCGACAACGGCTCGACCGACGACTCCGTCGAGGTCGCGCTCGCCGAAGAATCCGTGCATGTCTGGAGGACGGAGCAGCCGTATCAGGAGAGCCGCTTTGGTGTCGACTGGCAGGAGGCCCTCCTCCAGCAGTTCGGCGTGGGGCAGTGGTGTCTCCTGCTCGATCTGGATGAGTTCTTCTACTTTCCGTTCTGCGATCAGGGACGGAATTTCGAAGACTTCCTCGCGTCGCAGGATGCCGCCGGGCATGCCGTCGTGAAATCGATGATGCTCGACATGTATTCGGATCGCAGCATCGGCGAGACCAGGCTGGGTTCCGACCAGAGCATCTTCGAACTCTGTCCGTACTTCGATCGTCCCCGGCACCTCTCGCTCTTCTTCACCCGGGACTTCCAGAGGCTGCAGCGAATCTACTTCCAAGGCGTTCGGGAGCGGGTCTTCTCCACCTCCGCGATCATTCGGAAGTATCCGTTGGTGCGGTATTCGAAGGACATGCGTTTCTCGCCCGGCCACCATCATCTCCCCGTGGACGCCCGAAGCCTGGGCCGGGAGCGGACCTTTCTTTTCCACTTCAAATTCCTCAGCGGACTTCAGGAATACGCTCGCGAGAGCATCGATCGCGAATGCCACTGGAACGCCTCGTCCGAATACCGGATCTACCTCGACAGGATCGACCGCGACTCAAACCTGAACCTGCACGATCCGCGGGTCTCGATCCGGTTTCGCGACACGGACACGTTTCTCCAACAACGCATGATCCATCCTCGCGGAAGGCACCGTGGCGTTGCCGATCTCGCGGCCGCCCTGCTTCGTCGGATCGTGAAGTGATCGGATCCGGCCGAGTCGCCTCGATGGCCGCGGTGACCTCGATCGTCTCCGATGACGTCAGGGGCTGAGTCAGTAGCCGAGCCCCCTGCTCGGGCCCCGGACGATGCGTGCGATGTGCCTGAGTTTCCGCTCGGAGAACATTGTTCGGTGCGGTTTGCCGTCCCTTCGCGGCTTCCTCCAGATTCCTTCCTGGAGGTCGACAAGCTCGCCCTGCCGATCGCTGGTTTCGAAGCCAAGCCATTCGAAGAGGTCGTCGACCGCGCCGGAGTCCTTGGAAATCAACGATTCGAACCTGACCCAACGCGTTCGTTCCTCGTTCGCCCGCTGGAATTCGAGCAGCCCGCGGTTCCGGGCGGCCCACACTTCGGCCAGCTGCTTCCATCCAGTGCCCAGGGCCGTCCTCGACCCCCAGCCCAGCGCGGTCTGGCTTGCGATGACGTCGACGGGATTCCGGGCGATGAAGACGAATCTCGCGTTCGGGAAGAGTTCCGCGAGCATCTCGATGGCCCGGTCATTCCCGCCGTATCGAATCTCCTTGAAACCCCAGTGTCGCTTTTCCATTCCCGGGGGGTGGAAGAACGACTCGATCAAGCCGGCGAAGTTCGCGGCCACCTCCCGTCTTCCGTACCAGTTCATCCAGCTGTAGCCGATTTTCGTCAGCATCGACCGGTTGAAGTCGAGGTTCGGGTCCTTCGCGACGGGATTCCGGCGGAAGATCGCTTGGTTCACCTTGGGCTTCTCGGTGTGGTCGAAGTAGGCCCGGGCGATCGGCTTCAGGAAGCCTCCGTGCTCTCCCCAGATCATCACGTCATCCGCGCTGTTGAGGATCTTCTGGAGCAGCGTGGTGCCGCTTCGGCCCGATCCCAGCAGGAAGATCGGAAAGGCGTCGGCAGGCGGGTTCTCGGTATCGGGCGGGTCGGCCATGGTGGGTCAGTCCTGGAAGAATTCATGCCATCTGGTGTGACGAAACCGGTCCTCGAGTTCGGCGTGGTTCTCGATCAGTTCCCGGGTGGGTTGTTGGTTCTGCTTGCGGGTGCTGCTCAGAAGCGGCTGCGACGGAAGGCCGAGGAAACGGAGGAGTGCGGCCATCTGGTGCGTCTCGTCCCGTTCCAGATCCTCGTAGAAGATCTCGGTCTTCCGGTGCCGGCGAAAGAACCGGCTTCCCCGGGCGAAACTCCGCTCCCTCGCCCTGAAGTGCGCGATCACCTCCTCGTACTCGATTCTGAGGGGTTCGTATCGGACGGGGGGCGTGCCCTCCAGGCGCTCCCATTCGTTCGACCGCTCGGCGAGCTTCAACGAGAGGAGATTGCGAAGCAGATTGCGTCGCTTGAGGTGGATCACCTGAAGCTCCTTCGTTCTTCGCAGAGTGGTCCAGATGGATCGCTCGGATCGCTCGGTCCTGCTGCGTGCATGATCGTGGAAGATCCGGAAGCCGAGATGCGTGATCGATGGATCNAGGGGTTGAGTAAAGAAGGCTTTCAGGTAGGCGATCGGGTCCCGTGCCCGCAGATCGCGGAGGCGATCCGGAAGCGGATGATTGCGACTGATGTGTTGGTGGTCCGGGTTGAGGAGCTCCCCCGCGACCCTGACGGAGAGATGGCTGTCCAGCAGATCTCCGAGGTGATTGGAGCCGCTTCGTTGGTCCGTGAGGATGATGAATCGCCGTCGCCCGTTCGTTCGATTCATGATGTTCCACATCCCGTGCGCTCGGAGGGCAAGCGTGGTCATGATGAATCGTTGTCGCGCGTTCGTTCGATTCATGACATTCCACATCCCGTGCGATCGAACGGCCAGCGTGGTCGTCCCGATTCCGGAGTGACCACGAAAGTCTCGTATCTGGAAGTCATCATCCTGGGACCCGCATCATGATGTATCGGCAGGCGGACGCCAGTTCGTTGAACACGCTCCGCTCGGGGTTGAACGAGTGCCGTGGCCAGTGGTAGAGGAAGGAGAGNCGGNCCTCGAGAATGTTCTTGGCGTAGTAGGCGCCTCGGCCGTGGTCGTAGCTCCTGAGGATGTTCTTGTAGTCGCTGCCCGGCCGCCTTCCGTGATCGTGGCGGACGATGAGTTCGGGGAATTGGCCACCGGTGAATCCGGCGAACGAGGCGCGGGCCACGTAGTCGATGTCCTCGCAGGGAAACGGTGTGCCCGCCCCGAGCATGCAGTCGAAGTACCCGATCTCTTCGACGACTCGCCTGCGGAAGATCATGCTCGATCCCTGAATGGTCCCCGCGGGTATGAACCGGCCCGGCTCGAGCGTTCTTCGATGCTCGAACAGGTTGTAGCCGACGAACGCGTCGCGTTCCTCGTACAGGACGGCCTGGCCGCCGCCGAAATCGAATTCCTCCGATTCGAAGATCTTGACCGCCAGAGGGATGTACCCCGGGTCCATGTAGCAGTCGTCGTCGGTGAACAGCAGGAGATCCCCGGTCGCCGCGTCGAGTCCGACGTTGCGTGCCCGAGANAGGCCGGCGTCCGGTTCCTGCCGGACGAGCACGGGATACCGAGCCNGNTCCGCATGNTGTTCCATGATCTGGCACGTCTCGTCCGTCGAGCCGTTGTCGATCAGCACNAGTTCCGCCGCGGTCGCAAGCATCTCGTCCTCACGGATGGAATCGAGACACGTGCCGAGCTGGGCGGCCCGGTTTCGAGAGCAGATGATGATCGAGGCTTTCGGCTTCATGTGTCCTGATCGCACGAAGGGGTGGCGTTTCGAGTCGGGTGGTGGCGNCCGGGTCGTCTTGGTGGCCGCCCACAGGCGGTTCCCGGTGCCGACCGCGGCGACGCGCGGCCTGTCTCATCAAAAACGGTAGTCGAAGTTGTGGATGTCCTTCTCGTAGATTCTGCCGACTATGTCCCTGGTCTCATCGGTGTAGTACTCGGCGTAGTTTTTTCTCGTCGATGTCCGATTCGTCGATCTGATGTGGAAGGGTTCGATGCCGATGGTTCGGAAGACGTGGGCGACGCCTTCTTCGTACGACTCCATTCGGATCAGATGATCGACTTCGTCCAGATCGATCAGCGCGGACTGCGACTTGTAGTGGTCGTCGCACCGTTCGATGTTCTTTACCGCGATATGGTCGACGAAGGCGGGGAAATCGTGCAGTCTTCGATGGAGGGATTCGGACAATCTGAACGCGTTCTTCCGGAGGATCTTGTTGTGCCAGCAGGAGACGAGCCGATCCCAGGGATTCCGGACCACCGCGAACTTGTAATAGTCGCGATAGGTCCGGACGGGGTATCGGCACTTGTACGCTTCCTCGACGTCCAATTCGACGCCGTTCGAATCCAGGCTTTTCAAGAGGGTGCGAGTCCCGTTCTTAGGAACCCTGAACCAGATGAATCGGTGCTTGTGGCTGATCGTCAGATTGTACTTGCGTGACCACGGCGATCCGGTGGCCAGTTGCAGGAGGGGATGGCATGCCTGCGTAGCCCAAGTCGAGAGGCTCAGCCGGTGGGGATGGTTCTTCGCGGTCTTCATGCGCCGGCCCGCGATCCAGGGGAAGGTCGGTGGAATGGATTCAGCTCGGGTCACTTGGATCCTCCCGGCGACCTGTCGGACGCCACGCGTGAGCGATCCGCAGCCGACCGATCATGCTTAAATTATCGTGTCCACCGAGGCTCGGAGTAAAGTGAAATCGTGGCCACCATCTTCGATGGCCGAGATCTGAAGCGAAGCGGGATCCCGGTGGANGATTTCGATGGGCGGAATCCACCATCTTCGCCCGCATGGGGAATGGAATTCGAATGGAATCCTCGTATCTGGAAAGCATCCGTCGAAGGTTCACGTGGCGATGCCGACGGCTTTCCGCCGGTCTCCGGGCTCTTCCGAACTTCCTGATCATCGGCGCGATGAAGTCCGGCACGTCGAGCCTCTTCCACTATCTCACCCAGCATCCCGAGCTCGTTCCGGCGTTCCGGAAGGAGATCCACTACTTCGATCAGGACGAGGCGTCGTTCGGTGGTCGGACCGAAAACCTCGCCTGGTACCGCTCCCATTTTCCCATCAAGGCGATGATCCCGTCTCGATCCCTCGTCTACGAGGCGACACCGAAGTACCTGTGCCATGCCTCGTCGGCGGAGCGAATCTCAGAAGCGCTTCCCGCGGCGAGGTTGATCGTGCTGCTCCGGAATCCATCCGAGCGGGCGATCTCTCACTACTTCCACACCCCGACCAACCGCGCCGATCCAGCGTCGCTGCACGCGGCGATGCTCGATGACGTGGCTCGATGCGCTCCTCTCGGGAAGTCCAGGGACGAGTCTTCGGCCTTCCCGGACCACACCTCCTACGTCGGTCGAGGGGTCTACCGACCCCAGATCGAGCGATATCTGGACCATTTCGATCGCGGAGACCTCCACGTGATCAACAGTGAACGGTTCTTCGAGGATCCCGGCCCCGTGCTTTCATCCCTCTTCGCCTTCCTCGGCGTTCGGGCCGACCACACGATCACGGACCTCGCCGCTCGCAACGTCTCCACGCGGGACAAGCGTGCGTGGCCACGGACCCGTGCCGTCCTGGACGACTACTTCAGGCCGCACAACGAAAGGCTCTTCGAGATGCTCGGCACTCGATACGACTGGAACGAAGCANCGTCGTCATCGGTGACTCCAGAATGACCTCCGTGATTCGTCGCNTTCCTCGTCNGCANCTTNGGAGGCNACGAGGAACCGGNTGAGGACGGGNNCTGGAGTNGCATCTGCGTCGAGGGTGAAGCGGTATGAGACGNCNAGATATCGGACANGTTTCTNCGNCGTCGTCGNTCATTNTCATCCGATNGTCCCCGAAGTCGAANANCANCGATCGNNGTTCAATCTCTTTCCAACTTTNAACTGGCCAATCAGTGATTCTGACGAAGGATGGCCCTATCGTTCNNGGGATGTGGCCCTCTGGAGGCTGGCCTTGAGGGATCGGACCGTCATTTCGCTGGTCCTGATGCACCGTCGGACGTTCCAGATCTGAAGTGAGGCNGGTTCCGCAGATGCGGACCAGTTCACGAGGTCCGGTATTCCNCACGGTTGGACTTAAGGTGAGGTCAGTTCGCNGGCGNGTTGATATCTTGNAATACGTNNTCGNTTCGGTCCGCGGCACGGAAAGAACGAGAGAGAGANAGAGAGAGAGAGACTTCGGAAGGTCGTTCTTGATGATCAGCAGAGAGAGTTTTGCCGAGAAAATCGATGCCTTGATCATCGGAGGTGGTCCTGCTGGATTGACCGGTGCCTTGGAGCTGCANGAGCTCACGGACGACCGATCGGCCATGGTGGTCGAGGCGGGAGACCGAGTCGGTGGCATCGCCCGCACGGAGGAGCATGGCGGCTATCGATTCGACATCGGAGGCCATCGNTTCTTCACCAAGGTCCCGGAGGTCGAAGCGATCTGGAACGATCTGATGGGCGACGATTTCATCGACGTCCCTCGCAGCAGTCGCATCTATTATCAGGGACGTTTCTTCGACTATCCCCTTCGCATCGGAAACGCACTCAGAAACCTGGGGGTCAAGGAATCCGTGCACTCGGGCTTGAGTTGGATGAAGTGGCGAGTCCAACCGTCCCGCGATGAAGAGAACTTCGAGCAATGGGTGTGCAATCGATTCGGGGGCCGGCTCTACTGGCACTTCTTCCGAACCTACACCGAAAAGGTCTGGGGGATTCCGGGAACCGAGATCCAGGCGGACTGGGCGGCACAGCGGATCAAGGACCTCTCCCTCTTGAGGGCGGTCCTGGACTCGATCTTCCGAAGAAGTGACTCGACGAGCCTGATCAAGTCCTTCAAGTATCCACGGCTCGGGCCCGGCCAGCTCTGGGAGCGTGCGGCCGAACGAATCAAGGCCCAGGGAGGGCAGGTGCTGTGCAATACCCGTGCAGGCGAACTCCGGCACGATGGAACCCGGATCCACGAGGTTGATCTGGAGACTCGAGACGGTCACTCCCAGGTGGCTCGGCCCGAGATGGTTCTTTCGACCATGCCGTTGACCACGTTGGTGCATTCGATGAATCCCGCGGCGCCTGCCGAAGTGCTCAAGGCTTGCAGTGAGCTTCGCTATCGAGACTTCCTCATCGTCACCCTGATCCTCGATCATCCGGACCCCTTTCCCGACAACTGGATCTACATCCACGAGCCCGGGGTGAAGGTCGGCAGGATCCAGAACTTCCGTGCCTGGTCCAGAGACCTGGTGCCCGACGACTCCACCGCGAGCATCGGCATGGAGTACTTCTGCCACGAAGGCGACGGACTCTGGAACATGTCCGAAGAGTCACTGATCGAACTGGCATCGGTGGAACTGGAAAAACTGGGCCTTGCTGCTTCATCAAGCGTGAAGGATGGGATGGTCATNCGGCAACCCAAGGCTTATCCGGTCTACGACGAGGGATATCAGGATCGCGTCGAGATCATTCGTCGGTGGCTGGAAGGCTTCGAAAACCTCCAGACCGCAGGCCGGAATGCGATGCATCGCTACAACAACCAGGATCACTCGATGCTGTCCGCCATGGCCGCGATCCGTCGACTTCTGGATCCGATGAGTGAAGTCGATCCGTGGGAGGTGAACGTGGAACGGTCCTATCAAGAAGAGTTCCGAGTCCGTACACGCCCTGCCGTCGTTGGCTCCGATGCCTGAAGAAGCCGGGCCGGATCCAAGGGTCTCCGTCATCATCCCGGTGCACGACGGCGGCAAGGATCTCCGGCGATGCCTTGCCGCAATCGCGGCCGCGATCGACTCCGACACGGAAGTCATCGTGGTGGACGACGCCTCGGTCGATGGGTCGGCCGAAACCGCCCTGGAGACCATGCCCGAGGCCCGCCTGCTCCGAATCGATCAGGGTCCGATCGGGCCCGCCCGGGCCCGGAACCGGGCAGCCGCGCAGGCTCGAGGGGAGTTCCTGGTCTTCGTCGATGCGGACGTGACCATCCATGCCAACGCGATCGACGAGCTGCTCTCGCCCTTGATCGCGTCGGGTCCGGAGAACTCGCTGGTCGCGACGATCGGTTCCTATGACGACCGGCCGGACGCTCCAGGCGTGGCCGCCACCTACGCCAACCTCCGTCATCATCGCGTCCATCACTCGGCGCGGAATCCCGTGCCCGGTTTCTGGACCGGGCTGGGGGCGGTTCGAAGGTCGATCTTCGAGGAGCTCGACGGGTTCGACGAGATCTTCGATCGCCCGTCGATCGAGGATGTCGAGTTCGGCCTGCGGATCGGAGAATCCGGACGAACGATTCATGTGGTCCCCTCGGCGATGGGAACGCACCTGAAGTCCTGGACCATCGGAGGACTCTGGAAAACCGATCTCCTGGCCCGGGGAATTCCCTGGGGTCGAGTGATGGAACTGCATCCCGCGCTTCGTCGATCGTTGAACGGTTCACCACGAGATCGCGCGGCGATTCTCTCCCTCGCATTCGGCATGTCCATGTTCGTGGTGTCGATCATCTCCGCCCTCGCCGGCATGACCACCACCGCGATCGCCACATCGGTTCCCGCGATCGCGGGAGTCGGCATCTGGTGCGCCCTCGAATCCGACCTTTTCCTCCTGATCGCGAGTCGGCGNGGATTCGNCGCGATGCTGGGAGCGATCGTCCTGCATGCGATCCACCATCTCACGGTGCCGGTCGCCTGCCTGTNCGGCGTGATCCAGGTGCGTTGGACCCATNCCCAGCCCCCNTCCTGGCGCAAGGGCCTCGTCGCCGTGCTCCTGATCCTTGGAGCCATTTCGTCAACGATCGTGGCGGTCCTGTTCGTGGACGTCACCTTGCTGGTGAACTGGCTGGCTGGGTATGAGTCGGAGATCCGGGGCATTCCAATCGGCGAATTCGAGTCGAGTCTCGACTCGTCCGCGGTGGAACGAATCAAGGCCCGAGTACCTGTACTGCTGATTCCATCGATGGCGTTGAGCCTCTGGGTCCTCTGGATGGGACCGGGGCGAATGAAGGAGGGGCTGGCATCGATCCGAACAGTNCTGGCCGAAGCCATGTCCGTGCCTCGGTGGCTGGTACTGGCATCGACGGTGCTGGTCGCCGTCCTGCTGGTCGGGATGATTCGGAACCTCGGAGTCCCGATGCGCACCGACGAGGCGGCGACCCTCNTCTCCTACGGAATCGCGGACCCTTTCGTGATCATCGGCCGGTACGGATCACCCAACAATCACATGCTCCATTCGCTGCTCCTCTGGGGGAGCGTTCAACTCTTCGGAATGGAACCCTGGGCCGTACGGCTTCCGGCGTTGGTGGCGACGCTGACAGTGGTCCCCTTGATCGCCATCGCGGCGACGAGAACATGGGGCACGATGGCGGGGTTGGTGGCGGCGACGATCTGGGTGAGCATGCCGTTCACCGTCGAGTTGGGGACCAATGCCCGCGGCTATTCGATGGTGATCGCGACGACACTTGTGATGATCGCCCTGCTTCCAGCCCTGCGCCGCCAGCGGCCGGGCTCCGGATTCCTTTTCGTCCTCGTGGGCGTGATCGGACTGGTCACCGTTCCAGTCATGGCCTATCCGCTGGGCATTCTTCATGCGGGNCTGTTTCTTGGCCGGTGGGGATCCGAGGGAATCAAGGTCGCCATGCGTGGTGTTCCGCTGGCGATCATGACCGTCCTGATCGCCGCCATGGCATACCTGCCATCCTGGATCATGGCGGCCGGTGAAGGTCCGCTGGAAACGGTCGTCAGCNACATGAATCATGATCGCGGGCGGTGGGATCGGCTGGCCAGGACCAGTTCGTGGATCGGCAACGGCTGGGATCAGTGGACATGGCCGCTTTCCGGCGCATCCGGAATGCTGCTGCTGTTGCCGATCGGAATCGGGCTGGTGCGAAGTCTCCGATCGGGCGGCATTCCCCGGATGCTCGCTGTCGGATCCGTGGTTGGGATGTTTGCGATCCATGTGATCACGGGATTGGCACCGGTACCCTGGTGGGCGATGGCCTGGGCCGTTCCATTCCTGGTTCTGTTCATCGCCTTTGCCTGCACCCCTCGAAGGCCGGATTCCGGTTTTGGATCGGAATCCGATTCACGGGGTGCGGTGGCCGCGGCCGCCCGACCTCCATGGGCGGTGGCAGTGATCNTTGCATGCGCCGCCATCTTCTTGATGCCGCCCGACAGGTTCAAAGAAGACTACGCCCACCGCGTGGGGGTTGGTGAGGTCGAAGTTCTCGCGGATTGGCTGGTGGACGAGGGATTCGATGATCGGACCACGCTCGCGACCGGGATGGTTCACGGCCCGATCAACTACGAGTTGCTTCGCCGTCATGGTCTCCTGCGGCCGGTGGAGATCTCTTCGAAGAGGCTCCAGGAGCGTCACTTTCCAATACGACTTCTGGCCACCAAGACTTCGGACCAACGCCAGAAAAGAGGAGTCAAACTTCTGTCGGTCTCTGATCCCTCAGGCCTGGTCCTGATCCGAGAGAAGGAGTTCGGGCAGATCGTGGTTCGAGAGTTCGATGTGGCGAAGAAGGGTTCGCTCGAGGATTGACTGCCCGGTCCGGACCAGAGCGGGGAGACCGCGGCCGGAATCTTGGCCTGCGCTTCGTCCGCCGGGGCCCCTTGCAACTGAAACTCCCACTTCCCCACCCAGAACACCGCGAGCCCCGCAGGCACCAACCGCCGCGCGGGGCTCGTGGTTTGAAGCTTCGCCAGATGGACAAGAGGACAAGAGGAAGTTTCCGAGATCGATGCCGTGGACCAGACAGCCAACTCGGACATCTCAGACACCAGAAGTCTGTCACCGTCGGTCGGTAACGCTCCCCGACCGACGGAATCCGCGAACAGAAAACCGGCCCGATCCACATCGTGAATCGGGCCGGTGAATTGATCGTCATGTTTCGAGGCCGAAACTGGTCGCGNTCAGGCGACCCGCTGTCGCTTGCGNCGCAGNCCCGCNGCACCCATCGCGAGACCGGCCAGACCACCGACACCCGGGACCGCTCCGGAACCACCCTGCGGCGGCGACCCCGGCATCGTGATGCTGGTATTGACGTCACCGGTGTTGAAGCTCCAGTCCATGATCGTCACATAAGAGCCGTTGGCGACGTTCCCCGCGCTGAAGTCGAACGCCATCTGAACCCAGCCGGCCACGTACGTGCCGGTATCCGTGTTCTGCACGGCGAAGCCGATGAAATTCCCACTTCCCGAGTCCCCCGAACCCATCATGTAAGTTGGGGA
>NZFT01000006.1 GCA_002690755.1 Phycisphaerae bacterium | reverse complement strand
ACGTCCATCGCGTCATCCGGCGTCGGGAGACGTTCGAGGATCTCGTCAGCCACGAGCGCTGAGTCGCGTCGGCCGCGGACTCACCCACCCTTGCCGGCGGCGCGGGCCCGCGCCGAGACCTGGTCGAAGAAGAGCTGGACCGCCGGGTTCGATTCCTGCTGGAGATAGGCTCGCAGGAGTGGAATCGCCGGCGCGTACTTCCCCTGCCGGACCAGCGTCTCGGCGTGTCGAAGCTTCGCCTCCGCCTCGACCTCCGGGTTCAGGGCAGCCCGTTCCAGCCATGCGATCGCCGCGGGGTAGTCGCCCTTCCCGGCGTGGTACCGACCGAGCAGCACCAGCGCCTCACCGTCGGTGGGGTCGATGGAGACGATCTCCTCGAGGATTCGCGCCTGCTCCTCGCCTTTGCCGCGTGCGACGGCGATTCGAGCCGAAAGCCGTCGCAGCTTCGTCCGCTGCGGCGTGTCGAGATCCTCGTCCATCTCGGTCCGGACATGCTCGAGCAGTCGGGACACGTCGTCGATCATTCCTCGGCGGACGAAGTTCTCCGCCGCCCTGAACGCGAAGGTCGGATCCGGCGCATCCGAGGCCTCGAACGCCTGGATGTAGTAGTCCACGGCGACGTCGGCGAGTCCCTCGTTCGCGTAGATGTTGGCCAGGACTTCGAAGGCGTCGGCGTCCCCGAGCCCGAGGCCCACGAGGATCTCGTAGTTCTCGGCGGCTCGCATCGGTTCGCCCATCCTCACGAACGCGTCGGCCTGGAACTTCCAGAACCGCGGCTCGTCCGGGTATCGGTTGATCAGTGAGCCGAACATCGACGCGGTCTCGGCATAGCGTCCCTGTTTGAAGTAGGTCTGCGCGAGCTTGGCCTGCCACTCGGGCTGGGCGGGATCGAGCATGATGAGGTTCCGAAGCGCGAACTCCGCGGCCAGCCAGTTCTCGGTCTCGAGGTGGGCCTTGGCGATGAGCCCCAGGGTTCGGAAGTCCTTCGCGCCGAGCTCGTAGGCGCGGGCGAGCGAGCCGACCGCCTCCACCGGCAGACCGGCGCCGAGCTGCGACGCCCCGAGCATGCTCCAGGCCTGCTGGAAGGAAGGGAACTTCCCGGTCGCCGCGGTGTACTCGGACACCGCGTCCTCGAAACGCTCCTGATTGAAATACGCGCCGCCCAGCAGGAAGTCGAACCACGCGCTGCTCTTCGCGTCGATCTCCCGCTTCAGGATCGACTCCGCCTCGTCGTACTTCCGTTGGCCGAGAAGCCGCTGCACCTCGACGAGGGTCTCGCGTTCATCCTGCTCCACGGGAGGCACCACGGCGGATTCGACCAGGAGTGCGTCCGCGAACCGCCGTTGGAATTCGGGGGTGTTCCAGACGTCGGCCACCTCGTCCGCCCAGGCCGCGTCGGCGGCGAAAAGGGCGAGAATCGCGAGGAGCGGACGAAGCCGGGATGGAAGAAGATTGATCATGGTTCTGGTTCTCGGTGGAGCGAATCGTGGAGGAAGCCGGTCGGATCACCGGGTCTTGTTGAAGATGAAGGGAACTCGCATGCGAGCGCGGACTGGAGTGCCATCCCGTTTGCCTGGCTCGAACTGCCACTTGCGGATCGCGGCGAGGCACGCCGAGTTGAATCGGGGGTCGGTGGAACGTTGCACCTCGGCCTCGGCGACCCGCCCCCGTTCGTCGACGATGAAGATCACCCAGACCTCCGCGCCGTAGAGTCGGGCCCGGCGCTGCGATTCGTCGGCGAGATTCGGCGCCTCCCGATACGTCGCGACCGGACGTTCGTCGAGATCGTCGAGCATCCAGTCGGTATCTGGTTCCTCGCCTCCGGCAGCGCCGAGATCGACGGTGAAGTCGGCCGAGCCGAGATCCCCACCGATGCTTCCCTCGAGAAGATCGCTGAGCATGTTGAGATCGAGCGGTTCGATCTCATCCGAGATCTCGGGCGGCTCGATGTCCTCCGACTCCTCGGGCGGTTCCGGCTCTTCCGGTTCCGGCGGTGGTGGCGGCGGCTCGAACGCGGCGAGATTGATCTGTCTGACGACGACGTCGTCACCTCCGAGATCCCCGATCCGCTGCATGAGCGGCAGGACGAGGAAGAAGATGAGCGTCAAGGCGACGCCACCACCCACCACCACGGTGCGCTTCACGAGGGAGCGGAGGATGTCGAGCGTCCTTCGAATCACGGGCGAGACCCTCCTGTTCACATCCTGGTGGCGACGCTGACGGTCGGCGGATCGTCGGGCTTGGCGAGCTTGACCTCGTCCAGAATCTGGATCATGAGACCCGTCTTCGAACCCTCGTCCGCCTCGATGATCACCGGCAGGGACGGATCTCCGTTGAGGAGCCGTCGAACCAGCGGCCTGATCTCGTTCATGGCGATGCCCCGGCCGCCGTACCGGATGTCACCTTCCTTGGTGAGCGCGATCATGATGCTGTTCTTGTCCAGGGCCGCCGACGACGCCGCCTGCGGCTTGTCGACGTCGACGCCCGTCTCCTCGACGAACGTCGTCGTGACGATGAAGAAGATCAGCAGGATGAACACGCAGTCGATGAGCGGGGACATGTCGACCGAAGCCTCGTTCCCCTCCTCGCCGCTCTTTTCTCGGAATCGTCCCACGAATGGATCTCCTGTCGAGTTTCGCGTCAGGCCGCGAGTCGTGAAGACTCGACCTGTCGCTGATGGATCTTCTGTGTGAACACCGATTCAAGCTGAGCGAGAAACGCCCGGTATCGCTCGAAGGTGCGGTTCATCTGGTACTGGAAGAACACGCCCGGAAGCGCGATCACCAGGCCGGTCTCGGTGGTGATCAGTGCTTCCGAGATGCCCGATGCGATGAGCCCCATCGTCTTGTCCCCACCCGACCCCGTCGCAAGCGCGGTGAAGGTCGCGAGCATGCCGGTCACGGTGCCCAGCAGTCCAAGCAACGGCGCCGCGCCCACGCAGGTCCGCATCAGCAGCAGACTGCGCCGGATCGGGCTCAGCTCCTTCAACCGGATCGCCTCGAAGATGGCCTCGCACTCCTGGATGGTCCGAGCCGCCGACGCGACCTCGATGATCCGTCCGACGCGGCCCCGGCGACGATCCGGGGTGTCGATCCACTCCCGCCAGGCGGATTCGGAGAGACGCTTGAAGCCCTTCCCGCGAAGGGTCATGTAGAGGTCGGTACCGAGGCCGAAGATGATGAACGCGACCACCGCGAGCGGGATCATCGCCCAACCCCCGTCCATCCAGGTCTCGACGGCCTGGCCCCAGAGGCCGAGGGTGTCGGGTTCGGTGTTTGGTTCCATGATGGAAGTGCTCCATTGGCGGCGGAATCGGGGTCAAGCGGGGTCCGATTTTGGTCTCGAATCGCCGGAACCGCGTCGTTCCTCGAGGAGCGGACCGAGCAGTTCCACGAGGGCGTCCCGCGCGGACTCCGCCGCGGACGCATCATTTCCGCCACCGGGCGAGGCGTCAGACCGTGCGTGATCGGACCCGGCGTCTCGTGCGTCCGGCTGCCCGATCGCGACCCCGTTCACGAGCGACAGCGCGGACTGCTCCATGCGGTCGGTGATGCCCTTCGCCTTCCGGGAAAGGTAGGCGTGGAGGAGAAGGGCGGGGATCGCCGCGATCAGTCCGAGCTCCGTGGTGATCAGCGCCTCGGAGATCCCGCCGGAGAGCGTCTTCACGTCACCGGTTCCGAAGACCGTGATGAGCTTGAACGTGCTGATGATGCCGGTCACGGTGCCCAGCAGGCCGAGCAACGGCGCCGCGGCCGCCGAGATCGCGATGAACGGAAGCAGACGCTGGACCTTGAGCCGGGTCACGAGCACCCGCTCGTACATGACCTCCTCGAGGAGTTCGACCGGCTTGCCGATCAATGCCACACCCGCGGCGAGCATCTCCCCGGTCGGACCACGGATACCCGCCGCGGCCTCCTTCGCCGCGTCGAGACGACCCTCCTCCACGCACTGGAGGAGGGCATCGATCCGCTTGCGGGACGGACTGGGAACGAGCGACAGACTGATCCACTTGCCGATCGCGGCCAGGAGGGCCGCCGCGGCGAGACCGAGGATCGGCCAGACCACCGGTCCGCCGCGAAGGATGTGCTCGGTCACCGTTTCGTCGAGCGTCTCGATCACCCGGGCGTTGCCGAGGCTGGGATCGAAGGGAAGCAGGCCCGAATCGCTGGTGATCACCCGCTCCGCCGCGTCGGCGTCGAGCGGATCGTTGAACGTGACGATCGACGGCTCGCGCGAATTGGCCTTCAATTCCACGTTGCCCACCCGGGTACCGTCGGCGCTGCGGAAGAACTGCGACGGCCCCACCACGACATAGGTTCCCTCGGTTCGAAGTCCCGAGTCATCGAGCGCGTAACCACGGAACTTGCTGCCCCCGATCGCATCGTCGATTCGATCGATCGCGGTGAGCACCAGCGCCGCTTGCGCCTCGAATCGCTCCCGGTCGTCGAGCGTCGCGTCCTCGGGTGCGTTCCGAGCCGCCGCGAGCTCCGCTTCGTATCGCTGGATCTCGCCGATCGGAAGCCTGGACTGCCAGTTGGTCACGTACTGCCGAAGCAGGTTGGCGAGGAAGTTCTCAGCCTGTTCCGCCGCGTTCACCTGCGTGGTGAGCGAAGCCAGTCCGAGCGCCCGACTGTCCTGAAGCCGACTCTTTCGCTGGTACTCGTCTCGCGCCTCCTGGAGCTCCGATTCGAGTTCCGAGAGTCGACGACTCAGTGGAACGTTCTGCTCGACGATGCTCGCGCGAAGTTCCGCGAGTTCGCGAAGACTCGCGTCGAGCCGTTCCTGCATCTCGAGGGAAACGCCCTCCAGGGATCCGTCGGAGACGGCCACGTCCGCGACCGAGGAGGTGGCTCCTCCACCCTCCGAGGCGGGCGGCGGATCCGGGGCCTGCCCGAGGGCGGTCCCGTTGGCGAGCAGGATGCCGGAGACGAGTCCGAACAGTGCGTTGGTGAGTTGATTCTTCATGGTGCTTCTTTCCTGGTTCGCGCGCGGCATCAGTCGATCGCCACCGGAATCTTGACGAAGGCCGCGGGCCGTTCCCCGGCGAGGATCCTCACCACGTCACGCACGGGGCCCGCCATCGTTGGATCGGACACCCACTTCCATCCCTCGTCGGTGATGCGACCTCGACCGGCATCGGTTCCGTCGTCGCTCACGTAGAACGCCTGACCGAGTCCGATGTAGACCACGTCGACCTCCGCGTCCCGACCGTCGCCGAGGACGAGGGACTCGCGGAGGGTGAGGATGTCGCCGTTGAACTTGTCCACCTCGTTGAGAACGCCGATCGTGTTCATGAAACGCTCCGCGAGCGTGCCGTCGGGCGTCGAGCCATCGTCGCCGAGCCGGCGGCTCAGCAGCGAGACCCGTTCGCGCAGCGGGACCGGAAGCTTCACGAGGAGACCGCGGGTCCTCGTCTCGATCTGCTCGATGACCCCCTCGAGGGCCGACGCCGCGTCGTCGAGACTCGACTTCCGCTCCAGGAGTTCCTCCCGGGCGATGTCGGCGTCGGTCATCTCACCCTCGATTCGCGTCACTTCACCACGCAGCCGTTCGATCTCGGCCTCGACCAGTTCGATGCGATTCTCGAGCATGTCCCGGGAGAGCACGGCGTTCGCCCGCTCGGCCGAGATCTCCTTGCGGGTCTCCACCCAGAGTCGCATCGCCTGTCGCGCCGATTCGATCTGCGCCGCCTCCGGCGGAGGCACGGCCGGCGCGGCGCCGAGCACACCCAGACCCCCGACGAGCAGCGTGGGGCCCAGCAGGCCTCGAACGACGGAGGATCTCCGAAGGCGGGTTCTCGGGAATGATGCGGGATTCTTCATGGTCTGGTTCCGGTCGAATGGATCGCGGCGGATCGGTTCAGAAGGTGAAGGACGCCGTCACCCCGATGGAGAGATCGACGCCGGCGGAATAGGAGGTGTGGAGCGTCTCGGCGCCGTCGGGCATCCGATAGACGGTCTCTATATCGGGATTCAGAAGGTTCTTCGCCTTGACGAAGAACGTGAAGTTGTCGAAGAACTCCTGCGAGAAGGTCAGATTCAGGGTGTTCACCGGCATCGCGTAGATGCTCGGAATGTAGTTGTTATCCGAAGAGACGCCGGCCCCGGCGACGAGGGTGTCGCCCTGCATGGTGTAGAAGGCCCCGAATCGCGTCCCCGTCTCCTCGATGTCGATCGTCAGGTAGAGGTTGAGAAGCATGTCCGGCGCTCCGGCCATCGCCTCGGTCGTGGCGGGCTGGAGAATCTGCGGCGAGGCGAACCGGTCGATGTCGGCCTGGGGGAGATTCACGGTGCTCTCGATGAACGCGGCATTTCCACCGATCGTGAACGCCCGCAGCGACTCGTCGATCGCGCCGAAGTTCTGACGAGCCTCGAGTTCGAATCCCTCGATGAGACCCGAATCATAGTTCTCCGGGGTGGTGAAACTGAACGCCGGCGTGCCGCGCTGGACGTACTGGATCGGATCGGTGAGGTTCTTCTGGAACTGACTCACCGAGAACAGCCCGCCTTCGAACGGGGTGAAGTCGACGCGGAGGTCCAGATTCTCCACCTCGCTCATCGTCAGCGATGGATTGCCGATGAAGATCGGACCACCGAGGAACTCCTGCTGCAGGATGGGGGAGAGTTCCTTGAAGGTCTGCCGGGCCACGGTCCGGGTGTAGGACCCTCGAATCGTCAACGCGTCGATCGGCTGCACGACCAGCGCGATCGCCGGAAGCGCGTCCTTCTGGGAGTAGTCGACGTCGGCATCCCCGGGTCCGAGGGCGACCGGAGTGAGGGATCCCGCCGGAAACCAGGTGGCCCCGGGTTCGGGGTCGTTCACGATCGAGATGTCGGTGCTTTCCCAGCGATATCCACCGATGACGTTGATGCCGGAGATGAGCGGAAGGTCGATCATCGCGTAGGTCGCGGCGATCCGCTGGTCACCGACGTAGTCCACGTCGGGATTCGAATCCCCGCCGTCGGTGATCGGGTGCCCGTCCTGAAACGGGTACACGTCCGACCAGAAGTCGTCGAATCCCGGACCGGGGATCGCGGGACCGCCGATCGGCCCCAGCGGATTCTCGGGATAGGTGGAGTTGTCTCCGAAGTTCGCGAAGGTCTCCTGGTCGTAGGTCCGTTTCACGTTGTCGATGAAGCTCCCGAGCTTCACGTAACCGCCGTCGCCGGTCCACTGCTCGAAGGGAAGCGTCAGGTTGAGCGACAACTGACGACTGGTCTCGTCGATGTTCTTGTAGATGTGCTGGAGGTTTCCGATCGTGAAGTTCGCGTCGGGCTTGAACGGGCTGTAGTAAGAACTGACCGGAAGGTCGAACTGCGGGAATCCGGGGACGAGTTCAAGGGTGTATCCGGGCGACCACTTCGAGCCGAACTGGCGCTTGTCCGGCTCGTACTGGGTGGCCCGCCCGAAGGAGCCGGTCCAGTCGAACTCGATGCCCGTGAACTGGATGACGTCATCGATCCCGATGTCGAGGTAGGACGCGTCCCAGGCGTGATCGCCGGAGAACTGCGTCGACTCGACGGTGCGTTCCGTGTAGTTGAGCGTCTGGGTCCGGAGATACGGAGCCGTCAGCTGGTTCTCCCGGATGTTGCCCGGATTGTCGGGGTCGTCGAGTTCGTAGGGGACGTCGTAGAAGGTCTCCGTGAACCACCGTTTTCCACGGGTGTCCTCGGCGAGGGTGGCCACGTCGTCGGTGGTGCGGGTGTAGAGATACGCCGCGTCGATCTCGTGACGCCCCCACGCCTCCCACTGGATCCCTCCCGTGGCGAGTCCGCCCCACTGGACGGATTCGACGCCCTCGGTGATGTCGTAGAGCCCGGTGTTGAAGTCGTTTCCCGGTCCGACCGAGGACCCGTCCGCGCCGCCGGTCTCCGGGGTGAGTTCGGTTCCGCCGGGCGTCGTCACCCAGTAGGAATTGTCGACGCCGTTGTCGAAGTAGGAAGCGTCGCGTTCGTAGAAGAAGGTCGCGAATCCACCGATCACGACCCCGCTGTCGAACTCGTGGCGCCCACCGAGATCAACGGACCACTTGTACATCTGCGGCGCGTTCCCGGTGGAGACGCCGATCGGCTGCCCGTCGTAGTCGTAGACGCCGTAGAGCGGATCGCCGGGAACCGCGTCCGGACTCTTGAGCGGCGGGATCGCCCGCGAACCCGTCTCGTTCCCCCAGCGGTTGACGCCTCCACCCTGATAGGTCAGGAAGTCGTCCCGATCCCTCACCTGGGAGTTCCATTTGAGCTCGGACTTGAACTNGAAGATGTTCTCGTCGGGAATCCCCTTCAACACGATGTCGACGCTTCCCCCGGAGGCGTCCCCCTGCTGGTCGGGCGTGAAGGTCTTGCTCACNCGGACGCTCTCGATCACCGCNGTGGGGAAGAGATCNAGCTGGACGGCCCGCTTGTCCTCGTCCGCGGTCGGGAGTCGCACGCCGTTGAGCAGCGTGCTGACGTATCGATCGGGCAGGCCGCGGACCGTCGCGTACTTTCCGTCCTGCACGGTCGCNCCCGCGATGAGGTTCAACGCCGCCGCCGCGTCGCTCGCGCCGGCCTGACCCAGAAGTTCGGCGCTGATCGAGTCGAGCAGCGCGGGACTCTCGAGCCTGAGGTCCAGCAGGCCNGCCTCCGATCCACGGCTCAGCGGGATCTCCTCGACCACGAACGGCTCGAGGTCGGTGAAGTCCCCATTCAGGAAGACGTCGATCTCCTCGATCCGATCCGCGGACACCGCGACCCGCCGGACCTGCCGCTGATACCCGCTCTTCGAGAACACGAGCGTGTACGTGCCGGGCTTGAGCTCCGCCAGCGTGAAGTCGCCCATCTCGTTCGCCGTCACCTTTCGACCGGTCTCGATCACCTGGACCTGCGCGAGCGGCAGTGGNCCGTCGAAGTCCCGGTCGTTGACCACGCCGCGGATCACGCCGGTGTCGCCATCCTGCGCGAACAGCGGCGTGGNGGCCCCGGCGAGCACCGAGAGCGAGGCGATGAAGAGTGGGACCCGGCGGGAAATCACCACGGCGCCCCCAGCCCGGATTCGATGTCGACGATCCTTCGTTCGAGCACGTCGTCGGGCTGGAATCCCACCCGCGCCATCGAATGGAGGGTTCGGGCGAGATCCTCCGCCCGGGGCCTTCCGTTCGGATTGGTCGCCCCCGCGTCCAGCANTCGCAGATAGGCNGCGAGCGCGGCCTCCCGATCACCGGTCGCGTGCACCGCCTCCGCGACCGGACGCAATGCACCGGCCCGGAAGACGTCCGCGATCGTGAGGAGCCCNTCCTCGTAGACGGACCACGCCTCGGCGATCTCCGCGTTCGCCGNGTCGAGATCCCCCGCTTCGGCGTGACGTCGCGCGAATTCGCCGAGCAACGGCGTCGCGTACTCCGGCGACCAGGGGACCCGGTTGGCCTGGACGTCGTCGAACGCCGCCCTCGCTCGATCGATGACGCGACGCGCCCCGCGCTGGTCCCCGCGGCGAAGACACTCGTCGGACAGGACGAACAGCGCTTCCAGTCGAAGTTGATGNGGCAGCATCGAGATCTCGCCCGCCTCGAGCACCCGGTCCTCGAGCCGTCGCCGAAGCGCCTCGTCCTCGAAGAAGCGGCGATAGACGGCCGCCTCGATCTCGAGCACGTTCTTCGTGAGATCCATCGACTTCGCCGCAATCACTTCGTCCATCTGGGCCAGCAACGGCTCGACCTCCGCCCGGGTCATGCTTTCGACGCGGGTCGCACTGACTCTTCCCTGATCCGCNGGCTCGAAACCCGCGTCGAGGGCCGCGGCGGTCTGNTCGTCGCCGAGCCGGACGAGTGCTTTCGCGATCTGCAGGTCGATGCGGTTGTTTCGCCACGCCTNCAGTCCGCCGGGCCGATTCCGCTCGGCGAGCCCGAGCAGTGCCCGCGCCTTCTCCGCACCCGCGGGATCGGCCGCCGCCTCCACGGCCAGCCGCGCGTAAGCCTCCGACCGTCGCCAGTTCTCGATTTCCGGCACTCGGGCCCGCGCTTCGTCGGTGAAGCCGAGCGTCACGAAGCCCTCGATCAGCTCGCCCTGGAGGCGTGAGCGGTCCTTCAGGTGGGGATCGGTCGGGATCCGGACCGCGGCATCGAAGGCCCGTTCGAGCAGTTCGCCCGTTCGAACGCGTTCCGGCGAGAGCTCGACCGTGGCGCGGTTCGTCGGTCCCCGACGGTCGTCGAGGTCAGGCCCCGAACCGCCTCCGGACTCGGACGTCGCAGCCGAAGCCGCCGCGGGCGGGGCGGACGCTTCCTCGCAGCCGAGGGGGAATCCACTCGCAAGCATGCCGACGAGGACGAAGAGGATGAAAGGAAGGCGGGACACCGCGTGGAGAGGCGTCATGGGTGGTTCGTCTTCTGGTTTCGGTGCTGGAAACTGGTGGTCGATGCCCGCTCCGGCCCCCGGTGGCGAGGCGTTGCCTCGCCACCGGAGAGAACCGAAGGGATCTCTGGCTCCGTGGGACCGGGACGAACCGAGGTTCCGACCCTGGAGCCTTGCGGCGATCAGACGCAGGGGCCGAAGGCAGCGAGGAGGATGCCGAAGTCGGCTCCACCCACGATTCCGTTGCCGTCGAAGTCACCCGCGGGGTNGTCGGTACCCCACATCGAGAGGAAGATGCCGACGTCGGCACCGCTGGTGACGCCATCGCCATTGAGGTCGGTCGGGCAGTCCGCCTGCTCGACGCAGAATTCGACNGGAACGTCGACCATGCCGAACGCCTCGGCGGCGGTCCAACCGCAGAGCCAGTTCTCGTTCGGGGCGAAGCCGCCGCGGTACGAGGTNTCCTCGACGAATCCGTTGGCACCGATCATGCCGACCGCNNTGGTCGCGGCGCCCTGNGGCATCGGGTTGATGCTCGAAACGCGCTGCATNACCTTGCCGCCNCGGANGACCGGNNNGTCGCGGACGATCGAGGTGATCGGCATGGTGCCGGGCTCGATCACGTTCTCCTTCGAGGCCGCGTTCTGTCCGAAGGCGTCGAAGTCGGCGTAGTTGCTGTTGTTGTACAGCACGGNGTCGGCGATCTGGGCGAGGAACCCGGAGGTCTGCGCGGTGTAGAGCGNTCCGGCGCCGCCNGCGCNCTTGATGCCACCCGCGTTCACGGTGGAGACGCTGGTGTAGGGGGTCGTGAAGACCTGGGCGAGGGTGAGCGTCCCGTTGAAGCCGTATCCGGCGGCCCCGTCACCGTCGTCACCNTCGGGACGNACGACCTTCTCGCCGCAGTCCATGATGATGCACTGGTTGTACTGGACCCGGGCGCCGTCACGCCAGACCGTCGCACCGTCGCCGTCGATCGGCTGGCCGACGAGCGTGAAGTTGGCGATCTGGGCGGTGGTCACCGGCTGGGCGTCCGANTTCTCGGCGCCGTCGGTCTCGCACATGTTGTCACCGACGCCCGAACCCTGGCCGGCGTCGAGGCTGTAGCCCTGGACGATCAGGCCGTTCTGGGCCGAACCACGCCANCCCTGGTCGATGTCGAAGGAGTCGTCGCCGATGTTCCAGATGTTGACGTACCGCAGGTTCACGGTGCCGCCCCAGATCTCGATGCCGTCGTCGACGTTGTTCATGATCTCGATGTGGTCGATGTCGGTGCCACGACCGATGCCGCCCAGCGAGAGACCGTTGAGCTCGTTCGCGAGCCCGACCACTCGACCGCCNTAGCGGATCGAGACGTAGGCGAGGGCGCCGGCGGCTGTAGTCGTCGTCGGTGCCGCCGTAGGTGGTGTTGGGATCACCCGCGAAGTCGGGGATCAGCCCCTCCATCGGGGACTCGTTGTTGCCGAAGGTCGCGGAGTTCCCACCGACGAAGGAGTTCGAGATGTAGGCGCGACCCATGACGGTCAGGTTGCCCCATTCGTTGGCCGCTTCGCGCCAGGTGCCGGTCTTCGGATCACCATCGACCCAGGTGGCGGTGTCGTTGGTGGAGGTGAAGATGATTGGCATNTCCTGGGTGCCGTTCGCGAAGATCTTGCCGCCACGGGTGACGGCGAGCGAACCCGAGCCGTTGGCCGTCGGGGTCGAGGCGATGATCGTGCCGGGTTCGATGGTGAGGGTCGCACCGGGCTGGACGTAGATCTGGTCGACGAGGTTGTAGACGTTGTCGGCGGTCCAGGTCACCGAGGTGGTGATGTCGGCCGAGACGTTGACGTTGGCCGCGTTCGCGGCCCCCGCGATGGAGACCGAGGCCGTGGCCATGGTCGCGATGAAGCGATGATTCATGAATCGATCCTTTCCTAACGATGAATGCCGTGGGGGCTTCCCACATGCAGGTGACCGACCGAGTTCGAGGTTCATCTCTTGACTTCTCCCAGGGTCGGTGAACGGCGTGTTGCTTGGCGTCAAACGTTTCCGCCAACGATTAAAAGAGGATGGACCTGAGCCGCGAGGATGGAGTTCGCGGTCCATTAAGAACGCGTGGTTCTCGATCCGGCTCGCGAAGGGACCGTTTCGAATCCCACGGCGGGNAAGATATGGGNGNTTTNTTTCCNTTCCGTTTGCGTGGCGCCTTGCCTTCGTTTTTCATTGACACGAATCNCGGCGCAAATCCCGCCGATTCGCAGATCCCGGTCAAGTCGTCGCCCCCGGCTTCCGATGCCAGCAGGCACGGATCACCCTCCTGGGAGCGNTGTCCGCGCGCTCCGATCACCAAGCACCGGATCGANNCCATGAACGACCACGCCTGCAGCCTNATCNCCACTCCGNATCCGACGGNGTNCTTCTCNCGNTNTCNGCGTGCCTCGTCACCACGTCCGCNGCCGCGNAGGACGANNCNTCGCTNCAGNCGNTCGCGACCNCNNGACTCGANGCNNTCCGNGNNNANCTNNNCNCNGCGNANGANCTCGACGTCATGGTNTCCGCGAGCGTGCATGCCGACGACGGCTCGCTGACCGCGCCGCCNCGGCGNTCGAGCTTCGCGTTCTCGCGACCGNNCGACGACGNNCCNCTTCCGNTTCAGCATNCATTCNTGGAGCGGNCCNGGCGGCGGNAGCGACCTCGTCTGCGACGGCACCGGCCTCGTGGTCGGTGATCCCCTGCTNCGCCGCTACGAGCTGCGCCCNGCNCCNGCCGCGCCGGGCGACGTCCTCGCCGACGGCGANCTNGCCCCGCGNCTCGGCCTCGGCCCTGCATTCGTCCTTGCCGCACTGAGCACCGGGATCCTCGAGGACCTCGTGGTCACCGCCGACATCACGCCCTGCGACATCGCGGGCCAGGCGGCCCTCGCGGTCCGATGCCACACCTCCGAGGAACCGGACGCCCCGACCCTCGAACTGACCATCCCCCGGGACGGCGCCCCGATGCTGTGCGGAGTGACCATGCCGGTCGACGACACCCACACCGTCGCCCTCGTCTTCACCGACTGGAAGCAGAACGCCGGTCGTGATCGAATCGACGGCCGGGATCGCTTCTCGATGATCCCGCCACCGAGCTGGGAACGGACGAAGTCGCTCCGGCCCGGGGCGAACGAGGACGCGGTGCAGGCGCCGATCCATGCCCTCGTCGGGCGACGCGCCCCTCGACTTGCGATGCGCAACGCCGACGGCGACGCGGTGGATCCGTTCACCGACATGGTCGTTCCGGTGGCGATCCTGTTCACCGGCGACGACGCGCTGAACGATCGCGCGGCGCGGGACTTCGCCTCGGTGGTCGCCGGCGACACCCGGATCCGCGGTTATCGCGTCCGCCTCGTCGAAGATGCATCGAAAACGCCCGGGCTCGACCGCGACCTCGCGATCGAAGCCGCTCGCTGCGGCGCCGCGTGGCGACTCAGCGGACTCCCGACCCTGGTGATCGTCACGCCCGACGGTCGCATCCGGGCCGCGCAGGTCGGCCATCCCGGCCGAGACGTCTGGGCCGCCCGACTCGATCCGTTGCTCGACCGACTCGTCACGGTGCCCACCGCCGCGGATTGACCATCCATACGACTCGAACCCGTGCGACCTAGAAGAGGAAGCGGGCCACGATCTGCAGCAGGACGCCGGCCATCGCCCCCGCGATCAGGTCGTCGATCAGGATCCCCGCCCCGCCACCGAGCCGCTGCAGTCCGTTCGCCGGTGGCGGCTTGATGATGTCGAAGATCCGGAAGAGCAGAAAACCGGTGACCGCCAGGCTGAGATTGAAGAGCAACGGCGACACGTACGAACCGAGCACGGGCGTGCCCGCCCAACCTTCGGTCACCGCCCACGGAAGGGCGAGCAGCGTCACGGCCTGACCGGCGACCTCGTCGGCGACCACCTGGCCGGGATCCTTCTTTCCGGTCGCCCGTTCCGCGGCCTCGCCGAATCGCAGGCAGGCGACGCAGCCGATCGCCAGCAGCAACAACATCGCGACGTCGATCTGCCAGCCCGGAACGCTCGCGGTAGCGAGTCCCGCGGCCACGACCGCCGGCGGCAGGGATCCCCACGTTCCGCTCGCGGGCCGGAGAAAACCGAGCCCGCACGACGTCACCGCCATCGCGGGCACGAAGCCCATCGAACGGATCACCTCGGCGGGCGACGGGCGACGGGGAACGTCCTTCATGAATCCGTCTCCTGGTCGGAGCGGTCGGCATCGAGCGTGTCCTGCGGGGCCTGGTCCGCCACGTCGGTGCCGCCGAGCACGAGACGGGCTCGCACCAGGTAGGGCCACGCCGACCAGACCGTCACCAGGATCGTCGCCCAGACGAGGAGGTCACGGGCACCGATCCAGAGGGCCGATTCCAACGCGAATGGGTTCACCGCGACGAAGAGGGCGAACGGCGCGGTGACGGACTGCAGGACCATCTTCCATTTCCCGGAGGACCCGGCGGAAAAATCGATGCCGAGTCCTTCGAACACCCCGCGAATGCTGGTGACCAGTAACTCTCGGGCGAGAATGATCGCGACCATCCAGGGACGAACGCCGGTGGTCATCTGGATCCGTCCCGATTCGTCGAACGGCACGAAGAGGTAGATCCCGTCGTATTTCGGTTCCACGAGCAGGAATGCGGGCGACGCGAGGAAGATGAACGCCCCGATCACCAGCAGCTTGTCGCCGAAAGGGTCCATGACCCGGCCGAACACGCTCACCACGCCCCACCGCCGAGCGAGGAGACCGTCGACGAAATCGGTGATCGCGGCGATCGCGAAGACCACCACGGCCACATTTCCCCAGATCTGACGCGTCTCGAGCACGTATCCACCCGACTGATCGGGCCACAACGCGATCGCGACGATCGCGAAGAAGCAGCCGGCGAGGATCACCCGGGCCACCGTGAGCAGGTTCGGAATTCGGCGTCGCATCGAGTCCGACATGGCCGCACGGTAGCGAGGTCCGCGTCGGGCCGCCCATCCGGACACCGAGACCCGACCCCACCTCCGAGGCGGAAAAGCCGGTTTCCAGCCTTCGATTCGGTTGCGACCCGGGACCCCCGCCCGTATTCTTCGGACCTTCCGGTGACCTCGGGGACGTCACCCCGGCCTTCGTCGGCCGGACCCCGCCCGATCACCCCCCCGACCCGGTCGAAGGACTCGACCGCCCCCGCACGCACCCGACGGATTCCGACCGGCATGACGCCATCCATCCTCTACATCGCGTGCGTGATCGGGGCGATCGGCCTGCATCTCATCATGCGGCCACATCGACAGACGACCCGGATCGTCGGCGCCATCGCCGGTGCAGGTGCGGTGGCCTTCATCATGGTGGAAGTCCTGCAGGGGCTTGCCGCGGATGCCCCCACCCCGATCCTCGAGGTGATCTTCGGGCTTGCCGCGATCACCGGTGCGGTTCGGATGGTGACCCACCCCCGACCCGTGTTCGCCGCGATCTACTTCGTGCTGGTGGTGGTCAGTTCAGCGGGGATGTTCCTGCTGCTCGACGCGGAATTCATGGCCTTCTCGCTGATCATCGTCTACGCCGGCGCGATCCTGATCACCTACCTCTTCGTCCTCATGCTCGCCCAGGACGCGACCTCCACCGCGGGCGAAGCCCTCTACGACCGACTGCCCCGCGAGCCGATCGCCGCGCTGGTGGTCGGATTCGTGCTCCTCGCGAGCCTCAGCGACGCGGTCCTGCTGGTCGACGGCGGGGTCCGCCCCGACGCACCGGGCATGACCCCGCCCCTGGCCGAAGTCGAATCGGAACGCTGGAAGGTGCTCGACGGGCTGCCCCGACAGCTGGACGAGACCGTCGCGTCGATCCTCGCGAGCGAGGACGGCCAGACCNCGGAATTCACCNTCGAACGCGACGANGACGGCCGNGCNATNCGCNTGGCNGACGGNNTCGCNANNGTCGATGTCNNNNTCGNCGNTGNCNCCCGNACCGTNNAACTCCCNATCNCCGCCCTTCCGACCAACACCCAGCTCGTGGGCTGGGCCCTCGTGGCGGTCTTCCCGGTNAGCCTNGANATCGCCGGCGTCATCCTNCTGATGGCGATGTTCGGNGCNGTNGTGCTGGCNNGACGCCAGATCGACCTGAGCGAAGACGAGGTCCGCGTNGCCGCGGGCCTCCAGCCNCTNCTCGAGGACGAGGATTCNGANTTCGCGGGNGGTGGGTCTTGAACGANNCCGTCNTCNNCNTCGCCCAGTCCGACGCCGCGACGACCATGCTTCCGGTCGCGACCGGAACGGTCCAGATCGTGCTGCTCACCAGCGCCGTCATGTTCGCGGTCGGGATGGTGGGATTCCTCACCCGCCGGAACATGATTCTCATGTTCCTGTGCACCGAACTGATGTTCCAAGCCTCCGCGATCGCGATGATCGCGTTCGGCCGGATGCACCTGAACCCCGAAGGCCAGGTCTTCGTGATCTTCATCCTGACCGTCGCCGCGGCGGAAGCCGCACTGGCGCTCGGACTCGTGGTTCTCCTCTACCGACGCAAGCCGACGCTTGACGCCGAAGCCTGGGCGGAGCTCAAGGAATGCTGAGTGCGGTCGCACATACCGCGTTCGCGACCCTCGCCGCGGCGGGCGGTGACGGGGGTCACGGATATCCCGCGGGTGAACCCTTCGGTTTCCAGCACGCCATTCCGCCGGTGGTCGACGAGCAATCCTTCGCCCTCGCGGCGTGGATGATCTGGCTCCCGGTCATCAGTGCGATCCTCTGCGGCATCTACGCCGCCCTCGGCGTGAAGAGCCGCCTTCCCGCCTGGACGACGGTGGGCGCCCTCGCGGGCTCGTTCGTGATCGCCGTGATCACCGTCTCGAAGCTCGACTTCACGCGGCCGGTGGTGGTTCACCTCTTCGACTGGATCGACCTCTCCTGGTCGAGCGGTTCGGGGGAGGCGGGTGACAAGTGGCACGGGCTGCGGGCGAACTTCGCGCTGTATCTCGACGGCCTCTCCGCGTACTGGATTCTCTTCGTCACCTTCCTGGGCACGATGATCGCGTTCTACGCGAGCGAGTATATGGAAGAGGACAAGGGCACCGGCTACTGCCGGTTCTTCGCCGGCGTCAGCATCTTCCTGTTCGCGATGACCGCCCTGGTGCTCGGCGAGAACCTCGTCCTGCTCTACCTCGGCTGGGAAGGCGTCGGTCTCGCCAGCTACCTGCTCATCGGCTACTACTACAAGAAGCCCGAAGCGGTGGCGGCGGCCAAGAAGGCCTTCATCATGAACCGGATCGGCGACCTGGGCCTCGCGCTCGGCGTCTATCTGATCTGGCTCGAGTACGGCAGCCTCGACTACGCCACCCTGTTCGTCGCCCTCGAAGCCGGCGACGCCGGCGCCGGCCAGTACGGCGGATGGGCCGCGACGCTCATTCCCTGGTGCCTCATGCTCGGTGCCTTCGGCAAATCCGCCCAGCTTCCGCTCTACGTCTGGCTGCCGGACGCCATGGAAGGCCCGACCCCGGTCTCCGCCCTCATCCACGCCGCGACGATGGTCACCGCCGGGATCTACCTGATCGCCCGGATGATGCCGTTCTTCCTGATGAACAAGGCCGACGGGGGCCACGCCCTCGAGGCGGTCGCGTGGATCGGCGGTCTGACCGCCCTGCTCGCGGCGACGATCGGCATGGCCCAGTACGACATCAAACGGGTCATGGCGTACTCGACGGTCTCGCAGCTGGGCTACATGTTCATGGGCCTCGGCGTGCTGACCAGTTTCGGCGCCTGCTACCACGTGCTCACCCACGCCTTCTTCAAGGCCCTGCTGTTCCTCTGCTGCGGTGCGGTGATGCACGGCTTCGGCGGCCAGCTCGACCTTCGCAAGCTCGGCGGACTGCGTCGCGTCAAGGGATGGAAGGTCGTCTGCTGGACGATGCTGATCGGCAGCCTGTGGCTCGCCGGCGTCCCCGGCACCGCGGGCTACTTCTCGAAGGACGAGATCCTCGCCCAGGCCTTCATCGCCGACGGCGCCGGATTCCGGATCCTCGGCTGGATCGGCATCATCACCGCCGGCCTCACCGCCTACTACACCTTCCGGGTGTGGTTCCGGGTCTTCACCGGCCCGACCCACTACAAGCCCGACGAGGCCCACGGCCACGGCGGGCACGATGATCACCACGACGATCAGGATGAGCATCTCGAGCATGGTGATCATGTCGGTCATGTCGGTCATGTCGATCATGATGGCCATGGCGGGCATGGCGAAGACCACGACTTCCACCCCCACGCGCCGGGACCGCGAATCAATCTGGTCCTGATGATCCTCGCCGCCGGCGCGATCTGGCTCGCCGCGGGCTACTTCATCTCCGCCGACGTCTGGGGCACCCAGGGCTGGGTGAAGAACGCGATCATGCATTCGAGCGCGGGCACCGGACTGCAGCTGTGGCCCGCGGGAACGAACCCCACCCTCTTCGGCGCCGACCCGCACACCGCGATGTACTTCGTGAGCGGCACGGTCGGGCTGATCGGACTGTCGATCGCGTGGTGGCTGCACTGTGCGAACCGCCGGGCCGCCGATGACCTTCGTGCGTGGCTGATGCAGCGAGGCTGGATCGCCTGGCTTCCGAAGGCCATGGAAAACAAGTGGTACGTCGACGAGATCTACATCGCGACGATCCGCTTCCCGCTCTGGATCGCGAGCCAGGCCCTCTACATGTTCGACCGCATCTTCGTCGACGGCATCGGCGTGAACGGCACCGCCCGCATTCCGAAGATCGCCGCCTCGCTCTTCCAGCCGCTCTACAACGGCAAGCTGCAGGGCTACGCGACCTCGATGGCGGGCGGCGTGGCGCTGGTGCTCGCCTGGATCATCTGGGTCTGGATGAGGGGGGGCGTCTGATGCAGCTCTGGATCCTGCTCCTCATCCCGATCGCGACCTGCATCGGCATCGCCTTCGGCGGTGAACGCAACGCCCGGGCCGTCGCCCTCGGCGGCTCGCTCGCGACGCTCGCCTGGGCCGTGGTCCTCGCGATGCAGTTCCCCCACTGGCAGGCCGAACAGTGGATGTACTGGCCCGCCCCGGATTCGAACGCCTTCCCGGTGCTGCCGGGAATCGGCGTGTCCCTCGAGCTGGGGGTGGACAGCGTCTCCCTCCTGCTGGTGCTCCTGAACGTGTTCCTCATGCCCTGCTGCGTGCTCGGCTCGTGGAGCGCCATCCAGGAACGACGCCGCGAGTTCTACATCTGGTTGATGGTCCTCTCGACCTGCGTGATGGGCGTCTTCGTCGCCCGCGACGTGATCAGCTTCTACACCTTCTTCGAGGCGTCGCTGGTTCCCGGCTTCTTCATGCTGGCCATCTACGGCGGCCCGGATCGTCGCGAAGCCTCGTTCAAGTTCTTCATCTACACCTTCGTGGGCTCGTTGTTCATGCTGCTGGGCCTCGCCTACGTCGCGTGGCAGCACGCGGAACAGACCGGGGACTGGTCGTTCGCGATCAAGGACCTCACCGCGTTCGCCCCGTCGCTCTCGGCCGAGGAGCAGGGCTGGATCCTGCTCGCCCTGCTCGCCGGACTCGCGGTGAAGGTCCCGCTCTTCCCACTGCACACCTGGCTTCCGCTCGCCCACAACCAGGCCCCCACCGCGGGCTCGGTGAACTTCGCCGCGGTGATCCTGAAGCTCGGTCTCTACGGCCTCTACGTCTTCATCCTGCCGATGGTGCCGGAGGCGGTCGTGACCTGGGCCCCGACCATCGCGGTGCTGGCGGTGATCGGCATCGTCTACGCCGCCCTGATCTGCTGGGTGCAGACCGACGTCAAGAAGCTCATCGCCTACTCGTCGGTGAGTCACATGGGCTTCGCGGTGCTCGGCCTGATCGCCCTCAACCCGGTCGGACTCCAGGGCTCGGTCTTCTACATGCTCAGTCACGGCTTCGCCACGGGCGGGCTGTTCCTCTGCATCGGCATGATGTACGAGCGATACCACACCAAGGATCTTCGCGAGGTCGGCGGGCTGGCCTTCAAGATGCCGGTCTGGTCGTTCTTCTTCATCGTGCTGGTCTTCGCGAGCGTCGGCCTGCCCGGACTCAACGGCTTCGTCAGTGAATTCCTCTGCCTGATCGGCACGTTCATCGCGGTGCCCGGCGCCCAGTCGGGCTACGGCGGCGTGCTCGGACCGTGGTTCGCCGCGGTCGCCGCGACCGGCATGATCCTCGGGGCGATGTATCTCCTGTACATGACCGGCAAGCTCTGCTTCGGCCCGCTCCGCGAGCCGACCGACCACCACGACCACGACGAACTCCCGGCCGACCTCAACCTCCGCGAGATCGCGGCGGTCGCCCCGATCGCCCTGATCTGCCTCGTCTTCGGCCTCGTGCCCTGGCCGATCCTCCACGCGGTCGAACCGGTGGCCGAGGAAGTGCTGAAGCCGTATCCCGCCCTGGTGGAAGCGCACGTCGAACGAATGCAACAGACGGAGACCGTCGAATCGGTCGCCTTCTCGCCGGTGTCGACGCCCGACGTGTCCGCAGACGACGTGTCCCCCGCCGACCCGTCCCTTGCCGAAAGGAGCCGCTGAACCCATGGTCGACATGAGCTCCAAGCTGCTCCTGATCACACCCGAGATCCTGCTCCTCATCGGCGCGGTGGTCGTGTCGGTCCTCGGCCTGTCCTCGAACCGCCGCGTACGCAACGCCGTGCCCTGGACCACCATCGGATTCCTCGTCGCCGCGATCATCGCCACCGACGTCGTCTACGACGGCTCCGACGCGGTCACCGGCGCCGACCTCCTCCTGCCGAATCTCGGCCTCTACCTCAAGGTGATGGTGGGGGTGATCGCGATCGGCCTGGTGCTGGTCGGAATCGGCATGGTCGACCGCCGCTACGAGGAGGCGATCCGCAACGGCCGCGCCGGGTTCGACCCGCTTCGGGTGGTTCGTGGCGAATACCACGCCTTCCTGCTGCTCTCGATCGCCGGCACGATGCTGATCGCGAACGCGAACGACCTGATCTGGTTGTTTCTCGCGATCGAGCTCTCCTCGCTGCCCACCTACGTGATGGTTGCGCTCGGCCGCGGCACCCGTCGCAACATGGAAGCGGCGATCAAGTACTTCTTCCTCGGCGCGATGAGTTCCGCGACCTTCCTCTACGGCTTCTCGTTGATGTACGGCGCGACCGGGACCCTGTCGCTCACCGGCATGCAGGAGGTCTTCGCCAACCAGGCCGCAGCCGGAGGCATCCCGTTCTTCGGCGTGCTGGGCATGGTGCTGGCGATCATCGGGCTCTGCTTCAAGATCACCGCGGTGCCGATGCACTTCTACGCCCCGGACATCTATCAGGGCGCGCCCACCCCGGTGACCGCGTTCATCTCCTTCATGCCGAAGGTCGCGGGCTTCGGGGCGATCATCATGCTCTGCATGGCGGTTGGCTGGAGCGGCCACCACATGATCGACGACGCGGGCATCAAGGTGCCCGCCGAGGGCCTTCCCAAGCCGGTGCACGCGACCCTCTGGGTGATCGCGGTGCTCACCATGATCCTCGGGAACATCGGCGCCCTGCTGCAGACCTCGATCAAGCGACTGCTCGCCTACTCGTCGATCTCCCATTCCGGCTACATGCTGGTCGGGGTGATCGCGGGTACCGCCGAGGGCATCGATGCGGTCCTCTTCTACCTCGTCACCTACGGCGTCGCGAACGTCGCGATGTTCGGTGTGCTCTGCGGCCTGCAGCGCCACGGACGCGAGGTCGAGACGCTCGACGACCTCTCCGGCCTCTGGAAGCGACATCCCGGCATGGCCTTCGTCCTCGCCGCAAGCTCCTTCTCGATGCTCGGCCTTCCGCCACTGCTCGGCTTCTGGGGCAAGCTGGACCTCGTGGTCGCGGGCATCACCGCGGGCGAGACACCGCTGGTGGTCATCATGATGGCGGCCAGCGCCGTGAGTTCCTACTACTACCTGCACCTCGCCGGCCTGCCGGTGATCCGCAAGCCGGACGCCCGCACCGAAGGTGTCGACGCCGGCCCGACGCCCTGGCCGAAGGTCGCGGCCGTGGTGTTCGGCGTGGGCATCCTCGCCCTGCCCTTCGCGGCGAAGTCGCTGATGACCCAGGCCGAACAGAGCACCGATGGCAGCTGGATCGCACCGCCCGAGGCGGCATCCGAGATGGCGACCCCGCAGGTGGAGATCGCATTCGAACGCCGGGAAGCCTCCGGGCGAGCCTGAGGCGGCCTTCACCCCGCGTTCGATTCCGCTACAATCCCCCGTCCGAAACCGAGCGAGTGTAGCTCAATTGGATAGAGCACCGGTCTACGAAACCGGCGGTTGAAGGTTCGAGTCCTTCCACTCGCGTTCCCCCCCAGTCCCCCCGCTTTTCGGGGACACCAGCAGCGTTTGAGCAACGGTCTCTGGGACCTACGCTCAGACCGAGCGAACCGCCCCCGTATTCCACGGACCGGCGGTCGAGATCTTGATTGTCCGACTTCACGCCTTCGGCATTCCCCAATGTCCGGAGACGTCCAATGTCCACGATCACCACGTCCGAAGCCCTCTCTCGATTCATCCAGAACAAGACCTTCGAAGTCGAAGTCGGAGCGGTTCGGCCGGCCACGCTTACGAATGCCACGAACCCGCCGAGCGGGAGTCCCGACCTGTCCCGGTGACCGGTCGCCTGCTACGCTGCCGCAGCGCGGTCTCACTTTCCTGCGACCGGAGTAGACCGATGACCGAACAGAAGAACCAACTCGCGTCCCTGTTTGCCGCCTGCTGGAAGGACGAGGCGTTGAAGGCTCGCTTCATGAGCGATCCCAAGGCCGTCCTGGCCGAGTACGACATGCCCGTCCCCGACGGCATCGACGTGAAGGTGGTGGAGAACGCCGACGACTGCGTGCACATCACGATGCCTGCCCCGCCCGTCGGTCATGAGGCGGTCTCGGATGCCGAGCTGCGCAGCGCTGCGGGAGGTTGCATCATGACCAATGGGATCATGTGCCTGTTTCCAACCTTGCCATATCCCGGGCAACCGTTGACCAAATGAGGCCGCGACACTGATTCAACCCGCTCACGCCACAGGTTGTTGAAGGAGACGAACCAGATCGGGAAACAGCGTCCGTGTTCAGTCTGCGAAACCGGCGGCTGAAGGCTCGAGTCCTTCCACTCGCGTCCGACAGCCCCTTTGGAGGCTCCCCGCTTTCCAGAGATCCCGCCGACGGAAGGCCGGATTCACTACACTGTTCGACCGAGGCGTGCAGCCTCCTCTGAAGCGACGTTTCCGTCCCACACCACAGGAGAAGGATCCATGCAACGATTCGCCGCCCCGCTCATTGCCTGCGCGATGGTCGGAATGAGTGCTGACGCCGGCATCATCTACAGCGGACCGATCAGCCAGCGCGTCGACACGAACGAAAGTGTCCAGTTCGACATCGCCGGTGAGACCTTCGAAATCGGCGTGAAGGTAATCGGAGCGAGCTCGCCGAATCCCTTCACTTGGACCTATGTCATCCCCGTATCGGCGGATGCCCACCTGCAGACGTACCGACCGGAAAATCTCTGGCTGATTCAGTCCGTTCCCAATTACTACCCCGACGTGCCGGTTCGCCTGCTCGAAGACGAGATGGTGAGCGACGGATCAGACGGTTCTTCGTGGTTGAGCACGTCAAATCTCCAGACCCACAACGGCAATCCCCTGGTCGCGTTCGCTCAAGACAAACATGGCCATCCCTTCGTAGTTGATGGGTACCACGGAGAGTGGAACGCTGACGGGGGGTACGTCGGATTTGCGCTCGGTACCGGGATCGACCGGAGATTCGGCTGGATGCACTTCGCGGACATGACCGGGGAGACGCTCACCCTCACCGGATGGGCCTACAACGACGTCGCCGGTGGTTCGATCGGAGCCGGGGAGACCAGCGCTTCCACCGTCGTTCCGGGTCTCGGTGGCCTCGCCGCCCTCGCGATCGGCGCCACCGGTGTCCGGTCCCGACGACAGCGGACCGTCGCCTGGTGACGCCGAACTGAACGCGGCCGACTTCGACCCGATTGAAACCAACCCACCAGCCCGCCTCGACCTCGCGTCGGGACGGGCTTTCGTTCATCGACCCCGCGCCGCGGCCTGGGGCGAACCACCGCGGAGCCCGAGCCGCGGAGCGACTGCCCGCGGGGACTGATTCCCGGAAGGCCGAGCGTCAGGACCGGCCCCACCGAGCCGTGCCCATTCGCGCCGACGAATCAATTGGACCAGTCGACGAGCATCAGGCCCAGGTCCCGGCCGTCCACGGTGCCGTCGCCGTCGAGGTCGGCGATTTCGGAGTACGTGTCCCAGGCGGCGAGCAGGATGCCGAGGTCGGATCCGTTGACCAGACCGTCACCATCCAGGTCGCCCGCCGGCCCGGCGGGCGGACGGACGTCGCAGATGATCGGGAGATGGTCCGAGCACCCGGAGTCGTCGGCCTGCAGTCCGTGTTCGGCCAGTCTTGGGCCGCTCATCCGACGGGTCTCCAGAACGAGTTGCCGACCGGGCTCGAGGACGGAATCGGAGATGANCGAGACGTNGAGTCGGCCCGGCCAGTACCACGACCAGTCGTTCCGCCACGTGTAGGCGAGCCGGCTTTCGGTCTGGAGGGGAAACGGATCCAGCAACGACGAACCGTCGACGTCGGGCGCGATGTCGGGGCCGAATTCGGACTCATTGACGATGTCGCCCTCCACCAGCGAATCGAGCTGCTGGGCGAAACCCACGAGGTTGAGATCGCCGGCGATCTGGACCGCGACGTCGCTCGGGATGTCGTCGTGATTCCCCGCCCGCACCCGGCCGAGGAACTGAAGCATCTCATCGATCTCCCACTGCCGCCCATCGTCGTTGCCGCAGCAGGGGGTATGGGCGTTGAAGATCAGAAGCGGCCGTCCGAGGACGTCGGTGGTGTCGACGAGGACGACCAGATTGCCGCTCAATGGTTCGCTGTGCAGGATCGGGTAGCGGGAGATCGTCTTGCAGTCGTTGTTGCCGGCCACGTACCAGTCCTTCGAACTCCCGCCCATCCAGCCGACGAAACGATTACGGGTCTGGTTCGGGGAGTGGTCGTAGATCTCCTGAAGGTTCAGGATGTCCGGCTCGATCGCCTGGATCATCCGCGCGAACTTCCCCGACTCCGAGGCGTCCCAGGGATTGTCGTTGAGGACGTTCCAGCTGATCAGGCGCACGTCCTCGACGCGTTCCTTGTCGAGCGGGACGTCTCGGGCGGTTGGAGGATCCGCCAGATCGAAGACGTGTTGGATCGATCCGGAATCAGGGACGCGTTCTCCGCCGCCATCGACGAACACCAGTGCGATGGTCTCGCCGGTGAAGACCGCCTCGCCGCCGACCGTCGCATTCCGGGCGAGGGCCACTTCGAAACGGCTCGAGGTGACGGTGGGCGCCCCCTGGAGCGCGAGATCGCCGTGCCAGATCTGGGTTCCCGACTGGGGGTTCGAGGTGGGGCTCGGGTAGAACCGCCCTTCCCTTTCTCCGAAGACGAAGCGGATCTCCGCCCCGATGCCTTCGGCCTGAAGACCGGTGGAGGCATCGTCGTCGGTGTCGATCAGGAGGACGAGCTCGTTGCCCTCCGAGAGGTCGAAGTCCACCGGACTCTCGATCAGGAACTGGAACCAGTCGGGTTCGTCGCCGAGCTTGAGGCTCGTGATGTCGAGCCCGCCATCACCCCGCGGATCGGCCTGCGTCACCGGCCGATCGGACCAGTCGTCGAAGCGCCCCTCGATCGTGATCGGAGGGGCTGAAGCGGATGCTGGCACGACACTGGCTGCGAGCAGGATCGAAGCGACGGTGTACGGTTGATTCATCGCGGGTCTCGGGTGATCGAAGTCGATGCCCTCGAAGGGCGATGTACTCCATCATCGTACCCGTCAACCGCTTTGCAAGATCATTCGCACGGCCCGTACGACTTCAGGAAGGGTGCGAGGCCGACACCACGGGCAACGCCATCACCGTTCAAGCCCACGGTGCGGTGATCGAAGGACTCGCCGCGATGCACGAACCGCCGCCCGGGGCCGGACCTGCATTCCGCATCGACGACGTCACACCTCGTCGACGTGTGGCTTGAAGGGCTGCAGACGGCCACGTTCCCGGAG
>NZFT01000128.1 GCA_002690755.1 Phycisphaerae bacterium | reverse complement strand
TCGTACCCGAACTGGATGCCCTGCGAGTAGCCCTGACCGAAGAACGCCGCGTTGAGCGAGCGATCGGCGGCGAGCTGCATCGAAGAATCGACAAGGACTTCACGCATCCACGGGGCCTGGAACTGGCCGACGCGGACGCTCATGCCGTTCTCCATCGCCTTTTCAACGTAGGCGAAATCCAGGCTCGTGTTGCCGTCGGTCGCCGCGGGGAAGGTCGCGCGGACGCGGTAGGTCCAGTCCTTGCTGAAGACGTTGCCCGAGAAGTCGAGCTTCGTACGACGGTTCTCGAACCCGTAATCGGTGTTCTGGTCCTTGGCGGAGTTCATGGTCCAGCGAATCTGGATCTGACCACCGACCTTCAGGGAGAAGTTCCCGTCGGGACTGGCAAGGAAGAAGCCGTTGTTGTAGCCGGCCATCGCGCCCGAGCTCTGAAGGCTCGTGCGGGTGTCGGCATCCGCGAGGACGTCCTGAACGATGCCGCGGATCTCGGAAGATCGCTGCTCGGTCAGCCAGTCCTGGCCGTTCTGCTGCTTGAGCTCGGCGAGCTCCTGCTTCAGTTCGGCGATCTGTGAAAGCGCGTCGTTGTCGGACTCGACACCGCCGAAAGCCGAACCGGCGATGGCCAGTGCGGTCGTTCCAGCGACGAGCCCAAACTTGTTGGTCAGACTCATTGGTTGACTCTCCAAGAAGTACATGGGCCTTGTTCGTCGCACGGTTGTGACCCGCGTGCGACAGCCCGAATTCATCCACCCGCCCGTTACGTGCTCCTGCCACCAGTGACAAAAGCCGGACGTGAGTTTCCCTATCGGCCAACATGGCCAGTCGGGATTAAGGACGGGACTATACCCACTCCACCGGCCGTCGCCACAACGGGACCAACAACTGCGGCGAACAAAGGCCGAACATCTCGCCTTTCGAATCCCATGGCGATCGCAAGTCACTTTCAAACAGGTGCTTATGCGATCCGGCGGTTCCGGGCGAATCCGTCATGTTTTCTATGATTTCCACCCTCTCAGGGTCGAAACCCGCCGTTCTGATGCCCGAAAAAAATCATTCGAGCGTGGCGAGTCCGGCGCCGATTCCCGCAATCGCGTGGATCTCAAGGTCAAGCCCCTTCGCGAGATCCGCCTGCGACCGGGGAATCACCGCCGCGACCGCACCCCTGCGGGCGAGTTCTCGAAGCCGCTGGTCGATGCCTCGAACCGATCTGATCTCCCCCGTCAGGCCGACTTCGCCCAGAACCACGGTCCCCGGACGCAGCGCGCGGCCGTGGTGGGCCCCGGCGATCGCGAGCGCCAACGCGAGGTCCGCCGCCGGTTCGGTGACGCGGATTCCACCCGCCACCGCGGCGAAGATGTCCTGATCCGCCAGTCGCTGACCACCGTGCTTTTCCAGAACGGCGATCAGCATTGCCAGCCGATTCGCATCGATCCCCGTGCCACGCCGCTTCGCCGAGCCGAGAAAACCGGTCGACGTCAATGCCTGGATCTCCACTGGCAGACAGCGGGTCCCGGCCATCGTGGCGGTGAGAACCGATCCCGGCAGGCCCGGTCCGGAGGTGTCGATCGCGATCCCGCCCTCGTCCAGCTGCTGCAGGCCGGTGCCGCCCATCTCGAAGAGCCCGATCTCCTGCGTCGAACCGAATCGATTCTTGGTCGCCCGAAGCACTCGATGCCCGTGCTCCCGATCCCCCTCGAAGGCGAGCACCGCATCGACCACGTGCTCCAGCAACTTCGGTCCCGCCAAGGAGCCCTCCTTGGTGACGTGCCCCACCACCACGACCGCGGCTCCGGCGATCTTGGCGAGCTGGACGAGGTCATGGCAGCAACGACGAAGCTGGGTGGTCGACCCCGGCGGCGCGTCGAGATCGCCGCGATACACCATCTGGATCGAGTCCAGCAGCACCAGATCGGGCTTCACCCGCCGGATCTCCTCGACGATCCGGACCAGGTTCGTCTCGGTGCAGAGGTAGAGGTTTCCCAGATCGGCCACGCCATCGCCCAGAAGCCGGTCACCTCGGAGCCGGATCTGCTGCGGGCTCTCTTCGCTGCTCACGTAGAGCACGGTCCGCCCCGCNGCCACGACNCGNGCNGCGGCCTGCATCAGGAGGGTGCTCTTGCCGATTCCCGGCTCGCCACCGAGCAGGGCCACCGACCCGGGGACGATCCCCCCGCCGAGCACCCGGTCGAACTCCTCGATTCCGGTGGGGATCCGCGGCACCTCCAGTTGATCGATCTCGACCAACGGGACCGCCTTGGTGAGCACGCCAGTAGCGCGATCGCCGGGGCCCGTCCCGGAGATGGCGATCCCCGCCACCACGCCGACCGCGGCGGTCGACCCTGCGGGTGATTCCGTGAACGCCTCCATGGTGTCCCAGGCCCCGCAGTCGGGGCATCGCCCGATCCACTTCGCTTGAACACCACCGCAGTCCCGGCAGAGATAGGAGGTTCGTGTCTTGGCCATGGTCCCGAGTCTACGAGGCCACCCGCACGGACTGACCGAAGTCGACGAAAATGCACGCGACCGGGATGGCCGAAGGTGGCAGGCGGTGGCGGCAAGACGCCACGAATCGATCGAGACCGACGAGACCGAGCGGGCACGAGCGAGCACGAGTGAGCACGAGTGAGCACGAGCGAGCACGAGCGAGCACGAGCGAGCACGAGCGAGATGGAGACGAAGGGTGGCCGGGATCAGCCGCGGGGCGCTGCGGCGGCCTTGCGGAGCCGGCGAGCCCATGCGCCGTAGGCCAGGATCGATCTGAATCGATGTCCCAGCGAGGGCCAGACGTCCCGGTCCGCCCCGAGTGCGGTTTCCATCCGCCATCGCCAGTACGGGCCACGAAGCCGGAATCCGGTCGCGAATCCAAGGTGGAGCAGGCCAAGCACGCCGGGAATCAGGTTTCGAAGGGTCTGCATGGGCCGGGATCGATCGAGTTCGTGGTCAGCCGGAGGTGGCCTCGGTGAGTTGCTCGCGGGTCGGGTCGTCTCCGGCCGGGCTGAAGCGACTTCCGATGAGCCGGGTTCGATGGTTCGGATCCGCCTGCTGCGGCATGAACGGCAGGATCGCGTAGATCAGGACGATGCAGCCGATCGAGCCGATCCACATGTAGTCCGTCCAACCCATGAACAGGAAGAACGAGACCGTCAGCATGACCAGCAGCGAGGCGGGAATCATGCCTTCCCAGGCGAGCCGCATCAGCTGATCGAAGCGAAATCGGGGGAGTGTCCAGCGAATGGCCATCGCGAACGCGACCAGCAGGAAGATCTTGAAGGCGACCACCGCGAACTGGACCAGCCCGATCCACCAGGGGCCTGCGACCGGAAGATCCCAGCCCCCGAAGGGGTTCAGGGACCAGCCGCCGAGGAACAGCATCGTGAAGAACGCCGCCCCGGTGATCATGTGGAAGTATTCCGCGAGGAAAAAGATCGCGAACCGCATCGAGGAGTACTCGGTGTGGTACCCGCCGACGAGTTCGCTCTCGCACTCCGCGAGGTCGAAGGGGGCCCGGTTCGCCTCGGCCAGCATGCAGGTATAGAAGATGATCGCCGCCACCGGCAGCTGAACCAGGTTCCAGGCACCTTCGATCTGGCCCCCGATGATGACCATCGGGCTGATCGATCCCGAGACGAGGATGATCGCGAGGAGCGAAAGCCCCATCGGAATCTCGTAGGAGATCATCTGGGCACCGGCGCGAAGACCGCCGAGAAACGACCACTTGTTGTTGCTGGCCCAGCCACCCAGCGTCACGCCGAAGACGCCGAGCGAAGCGACGGCGATGAGGTACACCACGCCGATGTTGATGTCCGCACCGACCACCGTGACTTCATACGCGGTGTTCGCCTGGGCGATCCCGAGCAGATTGATCAGGGCGGTGATGTCGATGATCCCCGCGAAGGGGACGATCGCGAAGCCGATCATCGCGGGAAGCATGATCAACCCCGGCGCCATCGTGAAGAGGGCCTTGTCGACGCCCAGCGGGGTGTAGTCCTCCTTGAGGAGGAATTTGAGACCGTCGGCGATCGGCTGCAGTAGACCCTTGGGCCCCACGCGGTTGGGACCGACGCGGTCCTGCATCCAGGCGCTCAGCTTCCGCTCGAGCATGATCGAGTACGCGCAGGCACCGAGAAACACGTGCAGCATCACCGCGATCACGAGGATGGAGAAGACGATTTGGACCTGATCGGGGGTGGCGATGAACATTCTGGACCCGAGTTGCTGGAATCGACGTGCCGCCGCNCCTGAGGCGCGGTCGTGGNTNCCACAGTCTAGCGAGCCGAATCACGGCCGCCCCCCATCAATCGGTCGNCGGCGGGACGATTCTTCNCTCCCCNCNGGAAAANTCGCCTCGAACCNNCCACGGANTCNGCCCCNCNNAAGATCANGANNGCCGGAGATCCGNAATCNTCACGAAGCGGAGCCGACCGGCTCGTCGGAGCCGTTGCGAGCCGGGACGTCGGCAGGTTCGAGCGGCCCCCGGTCGAGCTCGGGGAAGTAGTCCTGCGTCGCCGCCACGGTCCAGTTGCCCGCCCGAAGCCCCGTGATGGCCTGAACCGCCGCCCTTGCACCGGGAATCGTGGTGATCATCGGAATCCCCGCCTTGACCGCTTCCGCCCGGATCCGGCCCTCGTCGGTGTCGGCACCCTTCCGGGTCGCGGTGTTGACGATGAGATCCACCCCTTCGTCGGCGATGAGATCGAGGATGTTTGGCCGAAGCCCCTCGGAGATCTTGGGCAGCGGCTCGGTCTCGACGCCGAAGGTCTTCAGATGCTCATGGGTGCCACCGGTGACGAGGACGCGAAAGTCCATGGATCGAAGCCCGCGGGCGATCTCGACCGCGTGCGCCTTGTCCTCGTTTCGGACCGACAGGAACACCGTTCCTTCGGCGGGCAGATCGAGCCCGGCCGCCATGCATGCCTTGGCGAGGGCGAGGGGCAACGAGCGATCGGCACCCATGACCTCGCCGGTCGATCGCATCTCGGGCCCGAGGATCACATCGACCCCCGGGAACTTGCTGAAGGGGAAGACCGACTGCTTCACCGCATAGAACCCGGAATCCGCGACCTCCCCGACGCCGAGCTCCGCGAGCGACGCCCCCATCATCACCTTCGCCGCGACGTGCGGCCACGGAACACCCTTCGCCTTGGAGACGAACGGCGCTGTTCGAGACGCCCGAGGGTTCACTTCGAGGATGTAGATCTCCTCGTCCTTGACCGCGAGCTGCAGATTCATCAGGCCCCGCACCCGAAGGCGTTCGGCGAGCCGCCGGGCCTGATCCTTGATCGACTCCACGATCCGCGGGGCGAGGGAGTAGGGCGGAATCGTGCAGGCGGAATCGCCGGAATGCACCCCCGCCTCCTCGATGTGCTCCATCACGCCGCAGACCAGCGCGGTCGGCGGCGCCTCCGAACACGAGATCATGCTCGCCTTCGATCCTTCATGCGGTTCGAAGTCCGCGACGACGTCGACGTCGACTTCCACCGCGTCCCCGAGGAACCGGTCGATCAGCACCGGCGCGTCCTGCAGATCGCTCGCGCCGACCGCGGCGACCATGTACCGCTGCAACGCCTCCTCGTCGTAGCACGTCTCCATGCCCCGGCCACCGAGCACGTAGCTCGGACGAACCAGGACGGGATAGCCGATGCGGGAGGCGATCTTCACCGCCTCGTCGAGCGAGTGGGCGATGCCGTTCTCCGGCTGCTGGAGCCCGAGTTCGTCGAGCACCATCTTGAAACGATCCCGATCCTCCGCGAGGTCGATCGAGTCGAGCCCGGTGCCGATGAGGGGAACCCCCGCGGCGACGAGACCGTGCGCGAGGTTCAGCGGGGTCTGCCCGCCGTACTGGACGACGCATCCGACCACGCCGCCGGATCGATCCGCGATGTCGATGCCACCGCCGTTGAGCCGTTCGACGATGTTCAGGACGTCCTCGAGGGTCAGCGGTTCGAAGAAGAGCTGGTCGCTGGTGTCGTAGTCGGTCGAGACCGTCTCCGGATTGGAGTTGATCATGACCGAGTCGAAGCCCATCTCCGCCGCCGCGAAGCTCGCCTGACAGCAGCAGTAGTCGAATTCGATTCCCTGCCCGACCCGGTTCGGGCCGCCGCCGAGGATGATGATCTTCGGTCGACCGCCGACCCGCGATTCATCGTCGCGCACCGTTCGGACCTCGTCGCCATCGACCATGCGGAAGGAACGTTCGTAGGTGGAATAGAAATAGGGCGTGACCGCTTCGAATTCCGCGGCACAGGTGTCGACGAGCTTGTAAACCGGCTCGATACCACACGACTTGCGATGGCTGCGGACCGCGAGAATCGATTCGGTGTCGATCCGTCCGAGATAGAGGTTCGCGAGCTGCGGGTCGGAGTAGCCGAGCCGCTTGGCTTCGAAGAGATCGTCGGCCGGCAGATCCTCCAGTCGCTCGTGGGCGNNCAACCGGTCCTCGAAGTCGATCAACTGCANCAGCTGGTCNAGGAACCACGGNTCGATGCCGGTGAGNTCGCGGATCCGCTCCAGCGNCCANCCNAGTTTCACGGCGTANCGCACGTAGTAGAGNCGNCCCTGGCTGGGNACCGAGAGNTTNCGCACCAGCAGNTCCTCGGCGGGCGGCCANNCNGTCTNNTNGCCGCGNCGGGCCTGNAGCCAGCGGTCGTTCGCATCNAGNCCGAGCCCGAACCGCTTGACCTCCATGCTNCGGATCGCCTTCTGCAANGCTTCCTTGAACGTNCGACCGATCGACATCCCNTCGCCCACCGACTTCATCTGGGTGGTGAGGGTCTCNTCGGCCTCCGGGAACTTCTCGAANGTCCANCGGGGCATCTTCACCACGACGTAGTCGATCGACGGCTCGAAGCACGCCGAGGTNGANCCGGTGATGTCGTTGCGGAGTTCGTCGAGNGTGTAGCCNACCGCCAGCTTCGCGGCGATCCGGGCGATNGGNAANCCGGTGGCCTTCGAGGCGAGGGCGGAACTCCGGGAGACCCGCGGATTCATCTCGACCACNACCACGTCGCCGTTCGCNGGNTTCACCGCGAACTGCACGTTCGAGCCGCCGGTGTCGACGCCGACCGCNCGCATGATCGCGAACGCGCCGTCCCGCAGNCGCTGGTATTCCTTGTCGGANAGCGTCATGATCGGCGCNACGGTGATCGANTCGCCGGTGTGCACGCCCATCGCGTCGATNTTCTCGATGCCGCAGACCACCACGCAGTTGTCCTTGCGNTCNCGGACGACCTCGAGTTCGTATTCCTTCCATCCGAGCAGCGACTTGTCGACCTGGACCTGGTCGATCATCGACGCCTTGATNCCGGAGCGGACGATCTCCTCGTANTCCTCNCGGTTCCANGCGACGCCNCCGCCGGTGCCNCCGAGGGTGAACGCCGGNCGGATGATCGCCGGCAGNCCGATCTGNTCGAGNAANTCCANCGCGTCCTCGACGGTGGAGACGGTCNNGCTCTCGGGGTTCTGNAGGCCGACCGAGTCNACGACCTTCTTGAACGCCTCNCGGTCCTCGGCCCGACGAATNACNTCNCGNTCGGCGCCGATCATCTCGACNCCGTGCTCCTGCAGNATGCCCCGNTCCCAGAGNTCGCANGCGCAGTTCANNCCNGTCTGNCCNCCNAGCGTCGGAAGNANCGCGTCGATNGGCGTGCCGAGNTCGGCCTCNCGNTCGATCACCTTNAGNACCGCGTCCGNNGTGATNGGCTCGATGTAGGTCCGGTCGCTGAACGCNGGNTCGGTCATGATCGTCGCGGGNTTNGAATTCACNAGGACGATCCGGTANCCCTCCTCNCGGAGCGCCTTGCAGGCCTGNGTNCCCGANTAGTCGAANTCACAGCCCTGNCCGATGACGATCGGGCCGGAACCGAGCAGCAGGATCGTGGAGATGTCGTCTCGTNTTGNCATNNGGGCACGCGTCTCCCGCGGTTCGCGACGAGCCCCGGACNCCTCGTCCGGAGCCGNATCGTCCGNCTTCGTGATCCNCCCGNNCGNNTCCCCTCGGNACCCGATCCGCGCAAATCTCCGANAGTGATACCGCAGCGNGTNCGATTCGANANNCGGAACGACCGNTCATCCACCNNCGGCTTGACGNGNGCNGGCACGGCAAGGAGGCTTCAGNNGTGAGCNCCTCCACCGTCACCATCTGGATCGTCACCGGGATCGCGACCTGGATCATTCTCTGGATGTGGTTGATTCCGACGGCCACCCGTCGGGTGCGATCCGCCCTCGACGCCCGGATCGGCAACGGCCCGCTGGTGGGAACGATCGATCTGATCTCGTGCTGCTACTGCCGCTGGGTCCACCGAGTGCGGTTCGAAGGGTTCGAACGGCTTCCCGAGACCTTCCGCCGGGGTGGCGAAGGCGGCGGGGTCGTGGTCGCGAACCACACCGCGGGCATGGATCCCATGCTCGTGCAGGCCGGGATTCGAAGACTGATTCGCTGGATGATGTGGGCGGACATGATGGTCCCCGCCCTCGACTTCGCCTGGAAGGCGGGACAGGTCCTTCCGGTCCGTCACGGACAGGAGGACTCCAACACGCTGCGGCAGGCGGTCCGTCACGTCAAGGAAGGCGGGATCATCGGACTTTTTCCCGAGGGCTCGATCGTCCGGCCGCCGGGTGAGATCCGGCCGTTCCAACCCGGGGTCGGGCTGCTGGCCAGACTCACCCGGGCGCCGGTCCTGGTCCTCTGGATCCACGACACGCCCTACGCCGACACCGCGTGGGGATCCCTCGCCCGGACCAGTCGAGCCGTGGTCGAACTCGTGGACGTGCTCGACCTCTCCAAGGAGAAGGACCCCGCGGTCGCCACCGCGATGCTCCGGGACGCCATCGCCCGCCGGAGCGGCTGGCCGCGAAACGACGAGCCGATGACCGAGCTGTCGGCCGTCGCCGAGAATCGCGCGGACTGATCGGCGACGGGGGCCTGCTACAGTCCGGGCATGATCTCCAGCCTCCACGGCGAACTCCGCGAAGTGAACGAGCAGGTCGCGACGATCCAGGTCGGACCGATCGGCTACGACGTCATGCTCCCGGCGGGCGACGTGGGCCGGCTCCGACTCGCGATCGGCCAGCCGGTCGACCTCACGGTGCTCCACTACCTCGAGAGCCAGTCCAACGGCGCCGTCTTCCGCCCGAGGCTCATCGGCTTCGCGAACGACACCGAGCGATCGTTCTTCGAACTCTTCACCTCGGTCAAGGGCATCGGCTACCGCAAGGCGCTCCGAGCCCTCGCGATGCCCATGTCGACCGTCGCCCGGGCGATCGCGGAACGAGACGCCGACACCCTTCGCGCCCTTCCCGAGATCGGCAAGCGAACCGCCGAGACCATCGTGCTCGACCTCGCCGAAAAGGTCGAGCAGGACTTCGCCGCACTCTGCGGCGGCGTTGGCGCCGACGCCGAAATCGAGGGCACCGAGGTCCCCGACGGGGCCCGGGATGCGATCACGGTGCTCGTCCAGCTCGGCGAAGCCCGGACCATCGCGGTCGAACTCGTCGACCGCGTCCGTCGCGCCGATCCCACCATCACCGACGCCGACGCCCTCGTGGCGGCGGCCCTCCGCCTCAAGGACACGGTGAACTGACGCCGCGCACCGACCACCCCGCCGATCGAATCGAATCGATCGCTTCCGAATCCGAACCCGAACCCGAATTCAACCATGCGACACGCGATGATCATGGCCGGAGGCTCCGGCACCCGACTCTGGCCGATCAGCCGAACCGATCGACCGAAGCAGCTGGTTCCGCTCATCGAAGGCCGATGCCTCCTCGAAGTCGCGAGCGATCGGCTCGCCGGCGTGGTCGACGCGGAGAACCGCTGGATCTGCACCGGTGAGCGATTCCGCGAACAGGTCCGTTCCGCGGTCGCCGGCATCGATGACGAGCACATCCTCGGCGAACCCTGCGGGCGCGACACGCTCAACGCGGTGGGTCTGACCGCCGCGGTGCTCGCCCGACGGGATCCCGACGCGATCTTCGCGGTGCTCACCGCGGATCACGTGATCGAGCCGCAGGCCGTCTTCGCCGAACGGCTCGATGCGGGCTTCAAGCTGGTCGAGGCGGATCCCCGTCGATTCGTGACGTTCGCGATCACCCCGACCCGACCGGCGAGCGAGTACGGCTACGTCGAGCAGGGCGACGCGATCGAAGGCGCCCCCGGTTGCTTCGAGGCCGCACGGTTCGTGGAGAAGCCGGACCGGGAGACCGCGGAGGCCTATCTCGAGACCGGACGTTTCGCCTGGAACAGCGGCATGTTCGTCTTCCACGCCCGCACGGTGCTGGACGCGATCGCCCGATTCGAACCGGCCACCCGCAGCGGACTCGACCGGATCGCGGCGCACTGGGACGACGAGCGACGCAACGCGACCCTGAACACGATCTATCCCGACCTGAAGAAGATCAGCGTCGACTACGGACTCATGGAACCCGCGGGGACCGATCCCTCCCTCTCGATCTGCACCGTGCCGATGGACGTCTCCTGGATCGACGTGGGCAGCTGGCCCAGCCTGGGCGAGACGATCGTCCCGGACGGCTCGGGCAATCGCATCGCGGCATCCACCACCCACGTCGGCATCGACTCGAAGGATCTGCTCGTCGTCAGCGAGGATCCCGACCACGCGATCTGCACCATCGGATGCGAAGATCTGGTGGTGATCCACACCGCGAAGGCGACGCTGGTCTGCCGCGCCGCGGACGCACAGAAGGTCAAGGACCTGGCCGGCCTGGTCCCCGAGGATCTTCGCTGAAACCATGCGGATCCTCGCCGTCGATCTCGGAGACGTCCGCACCGGTCTCGCCGCGGGCGAGGACCTGACGGGCACCGTGCAACCGCTCGAAGTGATTGTGGAACGCGACCCCGAGCGTCGATTCGACAAGATCGTCTCGGCCGCCGAAGCGTTCGGGCCGGACCTCGTGCTGGTGGGACTCCCGATCAACATGGACGACACTGAAGGCCCGCGGGCCCTCGCGGCCCGGGCCTTCGGAGCCCGCGTGGCCGAGCGAACCGGACTCCGGGTCGATTTTCACGATGAACGACTCTCGAGCTTCGAAGCCGACGAGGCCTTGAAGGGATCCGGTCTCACCCACAAGGGCAAGAAGAAGATCCAGGACGCCATCGCCGCCGCGAACATCCTCGAGGACTGGCTTCGCCGCTGAACCGGTTCAACCGCCGCAGGCGGCGCGGTCCACGTACCACACCAGCTCGCCGCGCAACGCACGGATCCCCTTGCAGGGAAGGGCCTCGAAACCGTCGCCGCCGCTGGAGATCCGGGCGATCATCTCGGCCTTCTTCGCGCCGAGCACGTAGAACGCGATGGAACGGGCATCGTTCAACAGCGGATAGGTCATGGTCACCCGCGGCGGCGGAACCACGCTCGGCGCGTCGTTGTCGACCACCCATCGATCCTCGACCAGCAACGCCGGGCTGTGGGGAAACAGGCTCGCGGTGTGCCCGTCCGGCCCCATGCCGAGCAGCACGAAGTCGAGTCGCCCCCGATCACGCTCGTCGGGGCCGCCGCCGAGCATCAGGCACTCCCGCAGTTCCGCTTCGTAGCGATCGGCGGCGTCCTCGTCCTCGACCGGCATCGGATGCACGTTGGCGCCGGGGATGTCGCAGTGCTCGATGATCAGTTCGTGGATGTGCTTGAAGTTGTTGGTGTCGCTGTCGAAGGGGGCGCGTCGCTCGTCCACGATCCAGAGGTGGGTGTTGCTCCAAGGCATCTCCCGGAACAGCGGATCGATCATGAGCCTGCGATAGAGCGGCATCGGGGTGCCGCCTCCGGAAAGCGCAAGGTGGAAGATCCCCCGCTTCCGCACCGCCTGCTTGGCCACCGCGAGCAGGTCGCGGCCGAGCCGCTCCTGGGCATCCTCCTCGTCCGCGGCCACATTGACGCCGCCCGGCAGGGAGGGGACCTGGAATCCGTCGTCCTCGATCTCGTAGGTGTCGCTCATTTCTTCCTTCTGCTCCTTCGTTTCCCGTCGATTCGATGATGGACTTCGAACGTCAACGCCGCGCCGCTCATCATCCCCCGCTCGCGTCGTCCTCACGCCAGCAACGCCCCTTCCGGGCGAGGAGTTCCCGCGCCGAATCCGGCCCCCACGATCCGGGCTGGTAGTTGTCACGGATCCCCTTTCGCGCGGCCGCACTCGATGCGTCGAGGAACGGCATCACCGCGTCCCAGGCGCTTTCGACCTCGGTCCGGCTCTTGAACAGCGTCTGATCCCCCCGCATCGCGTCGATCATCAGCGGACCGTAGGCCTCGAGCGAAGGCGCATCGAAGGTGGCCCCGACGTCCGCCATCATCTCCAGCGGGTCGATGTGGATGCCCAGTCCGGGACGCTTGGTCTCGAAACGGAGACTGAGTCGTTCGGTCGGCGCGACCGTGAACACCAGGCGGTCGGGCACCAGTCGGTCGCCGCCCACGAAGTCGGGCAGCTTCCGGAAGAGATTGGCCGCCGGGGGCTTGAACTGGACGACGACCTCGGTGCGCTTCTCGGCCATGCGCTTCCCGCTGCGAAGGTAGAACGGGGTGCCGGCCCAACGCCAGTTCTGGAACTGGAGTTCCAGCGCCGCGAAGGTCTCGGTGGTGCTGCCGGGCGCGACCCCCTCGCTGGCCGCGAACCCCGGGTCCTCACCACCGTCGGATGCGTACTGTCCGAGGGCGCAGTAGTCGGCGACCCGGTCGAGCGGCGTGGGCACCAGCGCATCGATGACCTTGACCTTCTCGCTCCGGATGTGCTCCGGGGTGTAGTCGGTGGGCGGTTCCATCGCGACGAACGCGAGGATCTGAAAGAGGTGCGACTGGATCATGTCGCGGATCGCCCCGGTCTGATCGTAGAACGCGGTCCGCTGCCCCACGCCGACGGTCTCGGCCGCGGTGATCTGGACGTGGTCGATGTACTGCTGGTTCCAGACCGGTTCCCAGAGGATGTTCGCGAATCGGAACACCAGCAGGCTCTGCACGATCTCCTTCGCGAGGTAGTGGTCGATGCGATAGATCGACTCCTCCTCGAACGCCCGCCCCAGGGTCCGGTTCAGACTCTTGGCCGACGTGTCGTCGTTCCCGAACGGCTTCTCGATGATGATCCGCTGCCAGCTGGCGGCGTCGGGATCGATGCTGCACCACCGCTTCCCCTCGATGACCAGACCCGCCTCGTCGATCTTCTCCACGATCGGTTCGTAGAGCGAGCTCGCCACACTGAGGAAGAACAGGACGTTGCCGCCGTTGCCCGCCGCCGCGTCGAGCTCCGAGACCCGCTTGCCGACCGCCGCCATGCCTTCGGACGTCGTGGCGTCCGCGGGCAGGTAGTGGGTCCGGGCGGCGAGCTCCCGCCAGGTCGACTCGTCGAAGTCGGGATCATGCTGCCGGACCCACGGTTCGAGTTCGTCGCGCCACGCGTCGTCGGTCTTCGGACGCCGCGCAACCCCGAGAATGCGGGTGCGGTCGGGCAACAGTCCCATCCGCGTCATCTCGTACATCGCGGGAATCAGCTTGCGGGCCGTGAGATCGCCCGACGCCCCGAAGATGACGAGGGTGCAGGGATCGGCGGCGTGATTCGAGGCGATGACGTCGGACATGGAGTGGACCTCGAGGCGAGAGAGGCGGATCGGAGAGGCGGATCGGACGGTTCGGACGGCACGCAGCGGCACGCAGCGGCACGCAGCGGCACGCGCACACCGCCTCTGGCCACCGCCT
>NZFT01000127.1 GCA_002690755.1 Phycisphaerae bacterium | reverse complement strand
CGACAGCGTCGTCGTCTCGTCCTCGGCTGCCTTGCGGTTCCCTGCGCCGGTGCCGTGGAGGATCCGCGGGACGCGACCGTCGAGCTCGGGGATCATTTGGATCAGTCCATCGCTGGCCGCACCGGCGGCCACGATGATCCGCGCCGCTCGAACGTCCGGCCCTCGTTCGCATCGGACGATTCCGTCACGGACGGACTCCACGCGATCGTCGAGTCGTTCGATTTCGAGCGCGGCCGCGGCACCGTCGAGCAGATTCATCACCGCGAAGGCGTCGACCGCGCCGTCACCCGGAACGCGGACGCCGCGGCTGGCCCGAAGGTGGGCGGCCGGTCGGTATCCGCGGAGGTCCACCGGATCGACGAGCTCGTGGTCCGCCTCGTCGCGGCGAAGCGTTTCGAGGATCGCGTCGAAGTTGGGCGGATCGAATCCGCTGACGTTCGGATTGTCGAGGACCACCGTGCCACGGCGGATCCGCGGCGGTTCGAGGCCGGCGATCGCGGCGAGTTCGTCGAGCCACCCGGGCCAGTCCGCGACCGCGGTCCGGATCAGGTCGAACTTCGCGCGGCCCGCGGCGTGCCGGAACGTGGTCGCCTCGACCTCGGAATGCGACGCCAGCATGATCCCGGCCGCCAGTGACGCGGAACCGGGACGCCGCCCGGGTCCGATCACCAGAATTCGCGCGTCCGGCACGCGTCGGCGATGTTCGATCGCGATCGACATCGCGACGGCGCCGTTGCCGACGATCGCGAGATCGACGGCATCGGCGGAGGCGTCGGGATGCCGGGAATCGGAATTCACGCCCGGATTCTCCCAGATCCGCGTTCGATGGGAAGCCGGCTCAATCTTCGACCGGCACCACCCGGGGCGATCCCTCCGCCGTGGCGTGCGCCGCGTTCGTGGAGTCGTCGTGAAGCCAGGGTCCCTGCCGGACGTCGAGGTGGAGCAGCAGCACGGTGTCGTCGTCGACGACGTGTCGACGATCGGGGGCGGCCGTGTCGCCCGAGTATCGAGCCACCGAGGAGAGTCGGAACTCGTCGATCCGGCCGTCGAAGTTCGACGTCGGTTCGCCTTTCGCGTCGACGTCGGCACCGATCAGCAGCGGGAGCCGGTTCCGGGTCCGCTTTCCAGAACCGGTGCTTCGGGCGATCTGTCGTCCGTCGAGGTAGAGGCGGATCTCCTCACCGTCGAAGACCCCGGCGAGATGATGCCATTCGCCGGTCGAGATGGTCGTCTCCTTCGCCTCCGCGGAGACGTAGATCCCGTCGAGGTGGATCCAGAACGAGGGGACTCCGTCCATGAGGAACAGGCCGAACTCGCTGCCTTCGGTCCGGGTGGTCAGGCCGACCCGCTTGCCGAGGGTGTCCGGTTCGAACCAGGCTTCGAGGGTCAGAGGGCCGTCGGGAAGGTCGTATGCGTCGGGTTCGACGCGAAGCGCATCGTCGCGGCCGTCGAAGTCGAGGGCCTGTTCGCGTTCAGGCTTCGGCGGCGTGGGGAGATCGACCCGGACCGGAAGCTCCAGCGTCCGGGTCGGGATGGCGTACCGCCGGTTGGTGCCGAGGTAGTCCGCGTCGATGGTGATGGCGGGTGGCGCCCAGACGTCGTCGATGGCGTCGACCCGGCCGCTCGCCTCGAAGACGAACCGTCGCGTGGCGCCGGCATCGATCGTCGCATGCGCGTGATCCGGGACGAACCGCCAGCGGCGGTCGGGGGATTCGGGAACCAGGGTGAATTCCACCGACCGACCGGTGGGATTGGACATCGAGACTTCGATCGTCCCGTCGCCGATCCCCGTCTCGTCGATCGACAGCTCGCCGTCCAGGCCGGGCGTCGCTCGGGCCAGCCGGGCGGTCTCGTTGGAGACGGTCGCGGTGATGTCCCGGACGTCCAGCGTCTCGCCGACCGGAATGGCGGCGAGGGCGATCCCGTCCGGCCGTACCGTCACGTGGTGGAACTGATGGAGGTAGCCCGCTTCGGGAACGAGTCCCGACTGCCCGCCGCCGACCGTCGCGAGCGTCACGTACTCGATGCCGTCCCTCGGTCCGTCGTAGCGCATCCGGTGGATGTGGCCCGCGAACACCGCCCGCACGTTGCCGGCCTCGGCCAGCACCGGATGGATGCGTTCCCAGTCGTCGCCGTAACCGCCGCCGATCCAGCGTGGGTGGTGAAGGAACACGAAGACGTCCTTCTTGTCTTTGGCGCTCGCGAGCGTCGTCTTCAGCCAGGCGAGTTGCTTGGGGCTCATGCGCTGGGACGCCGGCTTGCTGAAGTTCCGCTCGCCGGTCTTCGGATCGGCTTCGTCGGTGTAGAGCACGATGAAGCGTCGGTCCTTGTGGTCGAAGGCGTACCAGAGCGGACCGAAGTGCATCTCGTAGTTCGCTTCGTGCTCGTTCTCGGGTCGATCGGGTCCGCGCCAGTAGACGTCGTGGTTGCCCGCGACCGGGAACCACGGACAGAGGAGTCCGTCCATGATGCCGCGGAACTCCCGCATCTCATCCATCCACGGACCTTCGGTGCCGTAGCCCTGGATCAGGTCGCCGACGGTCATCACCAGGTCGGGTTCGTAGAGATTCGTGTCGGCGACCGCTTCGGCGAGGATCTTCACCCCGTCCGCCGGACCGCCGGTGCGATCACCGAACACCACGAAGGTGAACGTCTCGTCCTCGGCGGGGAGATCGAGGGTGCGTCCTTCGCGATCCGTGATGAACCGATCCGCGTCGGGTGCCGCGGGATGCGGCGGGCGGACGATCGGGGGATCGCCAGACACGGCGTCCGCCGTGATCACGAAAAGGGCGAGCACGATGATGTATCTGATCGGCATCAGGGTATTGCACGCGGAGACACCGGACCTTGGCAAGGGGTCTCGCGTGAAATCCGGACGCCTTCAGCCGGAAAGCGTCTCGAGGATGGTGCGGACCGCGGCCACCTGTCGGTCGAGGGCCATGCTCGCGTGCGGGCTGTCGGCATCGACGCACTGCTCCGGCACCCGCGGCAGATGAACGAAGCCGGCGGGGGTCCGCCGGTTCGCGACCGCGTTCGCATGCAGCACGCGATATGAGATCTCGTTGCAGAGGAACGCACCCGCGGAAAGCGACCTCGATGCGGGGATTCCCACCGTTCGGATTCCCGCGACCAGTTCGTCGACCGGCAGGGTCGTGAAGTAGGCGTCCGGCGCCGCCTCGACCACCGGCTGGTTCGAGACGTGGTTACCCGCGTTGTCATCCATGCCGTAGTCGCGGAGGTTGATCGCGACCTGTTCGATGGTCACCCCGGGTCTTCCCGTCGCCTCCCCGAGCATCACCACCGCGTCCGGGCGTTCGGTGTCGACGAGTTCGACGACGCGATCCCCGGCTTCTTCGCCCACCACCGCGAGCACCGCGGTGACCAGATCGACGTTCGGAGGCGGATCGGCCGCGAGGGCCTCGACCACCATCGCCGAGGGGTTCAGATCGGAGCCGCCGAAGGGTTCGAAACCGGTGAGGAGGATCTTCATGATGGGGGAGAGCCTACGACCTCGTCGACGACGTCGCGCCGCACCCTGGCTTCCGGGCGTTTCGGGATGGCGGGAGGCGTCGGGGATTTCTATGATCTCACGATGATCCCGACCTCGTGGTCCGGATCTCGCGGACCACCGCATCCGCCCCGACGTTCGATTCGACGATTCAAGGATCTTCCGATGTTCGAGACCGATTCCACCTGGGTCACCGACTTCATGAGCCGCCTCGAGGCGGTCACCCCGCACGAGACCGCGTTCCACCAGGCGGTGGGCGAGGTGGTGCCGTCGCTCGAGCCGGTGCTCGATCGAAATCCGGTCTGGCGGGATGGACGGATCCTCGAACGTCTGGTCGAGCCCGAGCGCGTCATCGAATTCCGGGTCTCGTGGGTCGATGATGCGGGCGAGGTGCAGGTGAACCGCGGCTACCGCGTCGAATTCAATTCGGCGATCGGTCCGTACAAGGGCGGACTTCGTTTCCATCCCACGGTCGATCTCAGCGTGCTGAAGTTCCTCGGCTTCGAGCAGATCTTCAAGAACGCCCTCACCGGGCAGCCGATCGGTGGCGGCAAGGGCGGATCGAACTTCGATCCCAAGGGTCGCTCCGACGGCGAAGTGATGCGATTCTGCCAGGCGTTCATGAGTGAACTCTTCCGCCACATCGGTCCGGACACCGACGTGCCCGCCGGCGACATCGGCGTGGGCGGCCGCGAGATCGGATTCATGTTCGGCCAGTACAAGAAGCTCACCAACACCTTCACCGGCGTGTTGACCGGCCGGAGCACGGACTGGGGCGGCAGCCTCATCCGCCCGGAAGCGACCGGCTACGGCGCGGTCTACTTCGCGGCGGAGATGCTCGGTGCCAACGGGACCGATCTCACGGGAAAGCGATGTCTGGTGTCCGGGTCGGGCAACGTCGCGCAGTTCGCGGTGGAGAAGCTCAATCACCTCGGCGCGAAGCCGGTCACGCTCTCGGATTCCGGCGGCTTCATCCACGATCCGGACGGCATCGACCTCGAGAAGCTCGCGTTCGTCCAGGATCTCAAGAACAACCGTCGCGGCCGGATCATCGAATACGTCGAGAAGTACGCGAACGCCGAGTTCACACCCCGGGATCGTGATGCGGACCACAATCCCCTGTGGAACGTCCCGGCGGATGCCGCGTTCCCGTGTGCGACCCAGAACGAGATCAACGGTATCGATGCCGCGAATCTCGTGGCCAACGGTTGTCGACTGGTGAGCGAAGGCGCGAACATGCCGACCGTTCCGGAAGGTCAGGAGATCTTGCGCGAGAAGGGGGTCCTCTACGGACCGGGCAAGGCGGCGAACGCCGGCGGGGTCGCGGTCAGCGCGCTAGAGATGGCGCAGGCATCGAGTCGGACGTTCTGGAGCCGCGAGGAGGTCGATCGACGTCTCGGCGGCATCATGAAGGACATTCACAAGCACAGTCTCGAGGCCGCCGAAGCCTACGGCCGCACCGGCGACTATCTCGACGGATCCAACATCGCCGGCTTCCTCAAGGTCGCGCGGGCGATGCACGATCAGGGCGTGATCTGACGAACGAACCATTTTCGAGGCCCGACCGCGTTATCGACCCGCTGCGGCGGTGGCGAGGCGGCGTCTTCGTCGGAATCGCGGGCGGGTGTGAAAAGAATCGATGGAGGGTCGTCTTGTCACCTTGCGACGGTGTGGGGCGATCCGATGATCGCGCCGACCCCGTCGATCCACGACCGTCCGGTTCGTCCACGCCTCAATGGACGACGTCGGCGGAGGCCGGCGATGTTCGCGGTCGTGGAACTCCGGATCCCCGGGGTCCTTCGGTTGGAGACCGTCGGATCCGGATCCTGCATCGAGGTCGGAGTTCGTCCTTTCCATGCCCCAGCTTCCGAGCGGTACTCGTCTCTGGCTCTCCGCGGCGTCGATCCTCGATCCCGCGACGGGATTCCTGCCTTCGGGGCAGGATCGCTTCTGGTACCGAGACGTGGATCCGGGCACGGACTGGCTTCCCGGGGAGCCCGGACGTCCACCGGAATGCCTCCGGACCGCGATGGTCCCGAGCGACCGGATCGAGGCCGCGGCCTACGTTCGAGTCCTGATCGCGACTCCGGAAGAGGACGACCCCAGCTGGCGGGGCGACTGGATGCTCACCTTCGAACGCCCTGACGACTTCACCCTCGAGGACTGGGAGGCGTCGCTGACGTTCTTCGGAGGTTCAAGGAGTCTCGATCTCCTCGATGCGGTCATCGACCGTTGCCGAAGGCAGGCCGAGACCGGTGGCAAGTTGGAACTCGACGGGTTCGAGCCGGCGATGGGTGGTCGACCCGCCCTCGCCCAGCGACTTGCGATCGCGGTGGGAAACGCGGATCGACTGGTACGACGCCGCGGCGATTCNGAGCTCGCAGGCGAAGACGACCTCGTCCGACGGATCGACGAGCGGTTGGAGGCGATGTACGAGTTCGCGGATCGGTCACTCGACGCACACGGCNCGCACCGGGCGATCGCGCACCGTCTGCTGGCGACGCTCGCCTTCGAACTCGGAGATCTCGAGGAAGCGATTCGAAACGCCCGGGCGCACGAGATCATCTTCCCGGAGGGCGCGGACTTCAGTCGTCGACTGATCGCCCGCGCGCAGGGGGCCGATGCGAGGGGCGTGGTCCGACTGGGGCCACGGGTCCGTGGTTCCCTCGAACGGGCCGNAGACTTCTGACCGACCCCGGCCGGTCGGCCGGAACCGTTCAGGAACGTCTCACGCCTTGCCCAGGTACTCGCCGGTCTCGGGGTTCACCTTGACGGCCTGACCGTTCTCGATGAACGGTGGAACGCGGATGCGGGCGCCGGTCTCGACGAACGCCTCCTTGTTCTGGTTGCTGGCCGTCGCGCCCTTCGCCTGCGGCGCGGTGTCGGTGACCGTGAGTTCGATCGAGGCGGGGAGCGCGACCGACAGCGGCTTGCCGTCGAACATGCTCACCACGCACTCGGTGTTCTCCTTGAGCCACTGGCTCTGTTCCTTCGGGATCACGTCGTTCNCGATCTCGNTCTGGTCGTANGTCTCGTCGTCCATGAANACGAANGGNCCGTCNCCNCGGCCGCCGGAGTCGTAGAGGAACTGCATGCNNCGNCGGTCGACGTTGACCTCNTCNAGNCGNTCGTCGGANTTCAGGCGGTTGATCTTGATNCCNCCGACCTTGACGTTCTTCATCTTNGCCTGGACGTACGCNGGACCCTTNCCNGGCTTNACGTGTTCGGTNTCGAGGATCTGGTGGAGCTGGCCCTCCCAGANGATGAACTGGCCCTTCTTGACGTCNGTNGCCTTGNTCGGCATCGATGNATTCCAATNGGNTTCGCCGGCGNNGGCGATGGGGGNGNNNGTCCCTCGCGGCGCNNGGGANTCGNNNCGGGATNGCGAGATGATACCGGAGGGANCCGATCGGTTCGCTCCCCNNNTCTCGNCGTCGCNNGNNCGGGANGCNTACGATCCGNCCCATGAACGCCCAGAANACCGNTCCTCGNCTNTTCNANCCCCTCGANCTNNGGNGNNTNCNCCTCCNNAATCGGATCGTNGTGAGCCCGATGTGCATGTANTCCGCCNNCGACGGCGTNGCGAGTGCNTGGCAGCACGTCCATCTCGGCTCGCTCGCCTGCTCGGGNGCGGGCCTNGTGATCACCGAGGCCACCGCGGTCGAGCCNCGNGGTCGGATCACCCCGAACTGCCTNGGGCTCTGGGACGACGCCTGNGANTCGGCGCTGGCNCGGGTGGTNGAGACCGTCAAGGCGGTCGCACCGGCTTCGGCGCTCGGCGTNCAGCTCGCNCANGCGGGTCGNAAGGCCTCGCACGCCCGCCCCTGGTCGCCGAAGCGCGGATACGTCGAGCCGGAGGACGGTGGCTGGGNGTCGGTGGGGGCGAGCGCGAACAGCTTCGAGAACATCGCNCCGCCCGCCCACGCGATGGACCTCGCGGATCTCGACGCGATGCGCGACGCGTTCGGNGCCGCGGCGGGTCGNGCCGCCCGCATCGGGTTCGATCTGGTCGAGATGCACGCCGCGCACGGTTACCTGCTGTCGAGCTTCCTCTCGCCGCTCTCGAACGAGCGGACCGACGCGTACGGCGGTTCGCTCGAGAATCGAATGCGGTTCCCGCTGGAATGCTTCGACGCCATGCGGGCCGCGATGCCGGACGACGTGCCGCTGATGGTCCGGTTCAGCGGTACGGACTGGCGTGACGACATCGGCGGATGGAGCACCGAGGACTCCGTGGCCTTCGCGCTCGAACTCGAGCGTCGAGGCTGTGCCGCGGTGGACATCTCGACCGGTGGGAACGCCAAGGCCGAGTATCCCGTGGCACCGGGCTTCCAGGTTCCGTTCGCGGCCGCGGTGAAGCAGGCCGTCGAGTCGATGCCGGTCGTCGCGGTCGGCGAACTCGACGATCCCCGGTTCGCGGAGGACGTGCTTGAGCGTGGGGATGCCGACGCGATCGCCATCGGACGCGGCTTTCTTCGGGATCCGCGCTGGCCGTGGCGGGCGGCGAAGGAACTCGGCGGCGAGCTCGAACTGGTCGACCAGTACGCGTGGTGCGTCNGTTGACGCCGGCGGATCGAGATCAGAACGCCAGCAGGCCGATCGCGATCCACACCGCGGCGACCAGCATCACCAGCGCGGTGTAGCCCACGATGTCCCGGGCCTTGACGCCGGTGATCGCGAGCAACGGAAGCGCCCAGAACGGCTGCAGCATGTTGGTCAGCTGATCGCCATAGGCCACGCTCATCACCATCTTGCCGACCGGGACGCCCGCGTCGACGCCGGCGACGAGGGCGATCGGGCCCTGCACCGCCCACTGACCGCCACCCGAGGGAACGAAGATGTTCACGATCGCGGCGCTGACGGTGGTGAAGAGGGGAANCGTGGTGGGGGTGCTCGCGGTGATGGCGGCTTCCGCGAAGAGGCCGAGGAGACCGCTGGTCGCCATCATCGCCATCACGCCCGCGTAGAGCGGGAACTGGACGATGATGCCGGCGCAGCCCTTCGCCGCGTCCTCGACGGCGCGGAGGTACCTCGTCGGCGCTCCGTGGAGGATCAGGCCGAGGCCGAGCATCGCGGCGTTGATCTGATTCAGACCGAGGCGTCCGATGCCACCGTCGCTCGCGCCGAGATAGACGATGAATCCCGCGAGCAGGGCGACCCCCAGCGTGACGCCAAGCAAGACTTCGATCGGGTTCATCGGTTCGGTGGACGCCGCGTCGTCATCGAGATCGATGTCGAGACTCCGAGGTGATCGAAACTCGACGGGCTTCGAAGGCACCAGCAGCAGGAAGGCCAGCGGCACGACCAGCAGCAGGCCGAGCGACACGAAAAGATTCATCGGGGAGAGGATCGTCTCGGACAGCGGGATGCCGTTCGCGGCGTACTCGGCGACCATCGAGTCCGGAAGCACCGCCGCGGCGTTCGCGGGCGTGGTCATCTGCAGCGGCGCACTGCCGCTGAAACCACCGTGCCACACCAGCAGTCCCGTGTATCCCGCGGCGACCAGCAGCGGGTAGTGGCACGCGATGCCTCGTCGCTCGAGGGANCGGCCCACCCCGCGGGCGAGCAGGGCGCCGACCACCAGGGCGAGGCCCCAGTTGAGAAGGCCCGTTCCCACCGCGATCGCCGAGACCAGGACCACGCCGCTGCTCGTCGAACGCGGGAGGTCGGAGATGGCGTCGATGCCGCGACGGACCGGCGGACTCGCNGCCAGGGCGTAGCCGGTGACGAGGACCATCGCCATCTGCATGCCGAACTTCAGGAACTTCCAGAGGCCNTCGTCACTCCACCAGGCCTCGAGCAGACGGGAGATCCGANTCGGNGTGGAGGCATCGNTCGCTGCGTCGCTCGCNGGGAACGTTCCGGGAACCGTGAGGGCGAGGATCGCGGTGAGCGCGGTGAGTCCGATCGCGATCAGAAACGGATCGGGGACCCACCGCCCGATGGTCCGCGTCACGAGGAGACCGAGTCCGGCCACGAGATTTCGAGGACCGCCGATGCGTTCTTTCATGTCGGCAGGGTACCGCTCCCGGATCGGGACCTCGATCCGGGTCGGGGCATGAAAAAACCGNCGAGTCCGGCCCCCCCCTCCTGGGGTCGCAANTCGACGGCACTCTTCGTTTCGACGGAATCACCTCGTCGATCGAGTCGGAGCCCGCGCGGGACCGCGGAAATCACCGCAGCGTGCTCGGTCGACAGGCACACTCGCCCCAGACCGAACTCGAATACCCTGTGCGGAGATGTCAGAACCAGAATCGCCGTCCGAGAAGCCGGAAACGACCGCCGAGAATCCGAAGCCGAAGGTCGTCCGGGCCGTTCGGGTCATGGAGACCTTCGACGAGATGCCGGTCGCGCCGGTGGTCCGGCTGGGCATCGAGCGTCTGGGTTTCGAGGCGCCGACCCCGATCCAGCAACGGATCATCGGTCCCATGATCGCCGATCGCGATGTCATCGGACTGGCGCCCACCGGCACCGGCAAGACGCTCGCCTACGGCATTCCACTCGCCCATCAACTCATCGAGAATCCTCCGCCGCTCGCCCGACGCGAGAAGAAGCGGAAGGGGGGGGATGCCGGGAGCAAGTACGTCGACCCGCGTCGTCGGCTCCGTGGTCTGGTCGTGGTCCCCACCCGGGAGCTCGCCCAGCAGGTCGCCGAGGAACTCCGAAGTCTCACCAAGGGATCGCTGGTCAAGGTCACCGCGGTCTGGGGCAAGGCGGCGCTCAAGCCGCAGCGGGAACGGATCGAAGCGGGCGTCGACATCCTGGTCGGCACGCCCGGCCGACTCCGTGAACTCATGGATCTCGACGTCCTGAGCCTGGCGTTCATCCGACATCTGGTCATCGACGAGGGTGATCGGATGCTCGACATGGGATTTCTGCCGCAGATCAAGACGATCCTCGAACGCATGCCGGAAGACCGCCAGATGGCGTTCTTCAGCGCGACCATGCCGCCGGCGATGGAGAGCCTCGCCCGCACCTTCCTCCGCGAGCCCCAGCGGGTCGAGATCGGCCGACACACCCGGGTCGCCGAGAACGTCGGAAACAAGCTCTACGAGATCGACGACGTCCTGAAGGTCGCGCTCCTGCTGCATCTGGTGGTCGAGGAGAAGCGGCGCGGCGTGATCATCTTCTGCCGGACTCGGCGGCGAGCGGGATGGGTCGACGCCGCGTTCCGGAACCACGGCATCTCGGTGGGCCTGATCCACGGGGACAAGAGCCAGAACCAGCGGATGCGGGCGCTCGAGCAGTTCACCGAGGGTTCGAACGCGGTGCTCGTCGCGACGGATGTCGCGTCCCGCGGCCTGCACATTCCCGCCGTCCGCACCGTGGTCAACTACGACTTGCCGCTCGCCGCGGAGGAGTGGGTGCATCGAGTCGGCCGTGCCGGTCACGGTGGTGGATTCGCCGAGTCGTTCACCTTCATCTCCCCGCCCGATCACGTCCGTTGGCGGAAGATCGCGAAGATCGTCGGCCAGCGGTTGGAACCCGACGGGGTTCCGAACATCGAGAAGTACATCCGCCCTCAGGATCTGACCCGGCTCGAACGTCTGCGATCGGGCGAGCGGGCATCCCGGTTCGATGNGTTCCGAGAGGATCGCGGGGGTCGTCGCGGCGGCGACCCGTCGCACGGTGATCGGAAGCTGATCCGCAAGCTCGCCGAAGAGGAGACGTCCGACGACGGGAAGCGCCGTGATCGGAAATCCGGCAAGCAGGGCGGCAAGGGTGACGGTCCGAAGCAGAAGTCGGAAGGGGCCGGCGGTGGAAAGCAGGCCGCGCGTCGGAAGAAGGCGAGATCCGGCGACCGAATCGGTCACGGAGGCCGCCGGAAGGGCGCTTCGAAGCCCGTATCCCGTGACGACAAGCCGGGGGGCGGCGTCAAGCGACCGAAGTGAGCCCGCGGACGCCTTTCAGCCACCCCCGAAGGCGTACCCGTAGTACTCCGAGAACACCTCCCAGAGTTCGGGATGGTGATCGTGGAGCACGTGGGGTTGTTCGAAGAAGTGCTCGGTGACCACCGCGAAGAACTCGCCGGGGTTCGTCGCGCCGTAGGGATCGATCGCACCGTGCACGCCACCGTCCAGACGTGCTTGCAGCGCCTCGAATTCGGACTGGCAGGTATCCACCCAGATGTCGTGAAGGCCCTTCCTCATCGGCGGGGTGCCGTTCACGGTGCCGTCGAGCATGTCGAGGGCGTGGGCGAATTCGTGGAGCACGACGTTGCGGGTGCCGATCCGCTGCGAGGCGTGGATCGAGTCCGACCAGCTCAGGATGATCGGCCCGTTGAATCTCGCCTGTCCGAGGATCGGCGTCTCGCCCGCGATGATGCCGTTGCCGACGTGGGAATTCGGAATCACGACGCCGGCCGGGTAGACGATGACGCTGGTCACGGCTTCGAAGAGCGTCGCATCGTTCTCGAGGACCAGCAGGCATGCGTTCGCCGCGATGAGGATCCGTTTTCGTTCGTCGAGATCGAGTCCCCCGCAGCCCTCCCAATCCGTCTCGGCGACGAAGATCCGCGCCTTGTCTTCGAGCTTCTTGCGCTGCGCCGGTCCGAGCATGCGGTAGTGGACCATGTGTTCCTGGAGCGTTCGACGCCAGATCGCGGGAATCGGATCGGCGAGCAGTCGTCGTCGTCTTCGTCGTCGGAGGAGCCACATGGTGCGTCTGGAATGGTCCGGCGGAGCGAGGGTTCGGACCCTCGGGTCTTCGCGGTGAGAATCCGGTGAGAACGGATGGGATATAGTGCTGCGAAGTCTAGAACCAACCGGTTCGGCAGGCGCTTCGACCCGCGATCATCCATGACTGGACGCCTTCAATGAAGATCAGCGCTTTCACGTTTCTTCGAAATCCGGTCCGGCTCGGCTATCCGTTCATCGAGAGCATTCGTTCAGCGCTTCCCCTGGTCGAGGAATATGTGATCGCCCTCGGGGAGAGCACCGACGGGACGCGTGAGGCGATCGAAGCCATCGGCGACGAACGAATCAGGATCATCGACACCCAGTGGAATGGAAGCACCGGTCGCGGCTTCGTCTACGGGCAGCAGAAGATGATCGGGCTCTTCAACACCACGGGGGCATGGTCGCTCTATCTCGAGGGTGACGAGGTCCTGCACGAACGGGACATCGAGGGCATTCGCGATCTCGCCGAGCGGGCGGATCGGAACCCCCGGGTCGAGGCGATCGCCTTCCGCTACCACCATTTCTACGGAACACCCGATCAGGTGGCGACCGGGCCCGCGTGGTATCGCGTCGAGCCGAGAATGGTTCGCAACCACGACATCCGGGTGATCGCGCCCGGGGGGCTCTACTTCGTGGTGATGGACAAGAACAAGAAGGGTCGGTACCCGAGAGCGATCGAGACGGATGCGACGATCCACCACTACGGGTGGGTGCGACCGGTCGAGTCCCACGACGAGAAGGCGCGTCAGGTGAGTCCGTACTGGGGCAATCAGGTCTCGAAGGGGGCGGTCTACGAAGACGTCGACCCGACCATTCTGAAGCCCTTCGAGGGCACGCATCCCGAAGTCATGAAAAACTGGCTGGAGACCAGCGCGAATCACGATTTCACGGTGAATCCCGAGCATCGGCTCACCACCCGAGAGCGGCGCCAGCGGATCAAGCGGGTCATCGAAGGGTTCACGGGCCTCGATCTCTGCAAGCGACATCACACCCGGGTGCGAATCTGAATTCGATGGTCGTGCGGCGTCCGTCGGTCGATCGACCCGCATGCGGCAGGGGCACGATGCCTTCGACCGCGATGAACACCCGACCGCCGGTGGTTGCGAAGGAACCAGATGGTCGTGACCGGATGGGGCGAGGTGGTGCCGGGGTGTCGGCCTCGGTTACGCTCCGCCGATGCGCCCGTCACCGTCCACCCCGGCCGACCCGGAACACCGCACGACCGCGCGGCGTCGGATCGCCGGCGCCGGCGTCGCGGGACTGGTGCTCGCGCTGGTCACGATTCCGATGCTCACGCTGCTGATCCTGGTTCGGCTCGAAGGCGACGGCGCTTCGACCGATCTCCGCGCCGCGGGTGGATCGTTGTGGTGGTGCGGCGAGGAGATTCGTCCGGGATCGCAATGGGCGAGCCTCGCCGACTACGGCATGCCGCTGGTCGAGATCCCGTCCGCGGGCGGGCCGTCGCTCTTCCCGCCGCCCGACTGGATGCCGTGGCCCGAAGATGCGGCGGGGCTTCGTCGGATCGCTGGTTTCTCGGTCGGCTGGCCGGTGCCCTGGATCGGAATGACCTGGCGACGTGCCGAAGGGGGTTCCGGATGGCCGCCCTTCCCCTACGACGATGAGAATGGATCGCAGATCGAGGCGGCGGCGAAACGAATGCGGACGCTCGATCCCACCGGTCGCGTCTTCATCGACGATGTGGGTCTCTTCTTGAACGTCCTCTTCTGGACGTTCGGGTGGTTCTTCGTCGCGCTGATCGTCCAGTGGTGGTTCGGTCCGTCGTCCGGCGATCGGGAAACGGTCGCGAACGTGGTCGCTCGACCGCGCTCGTGACGGGTCGATCAACCGGCGGGCAGCAGGGGCACGATGCCCTGGACCACGATGAACACGCCCGCCGCCAGTCCGAGGAACGCGAGCAGGATCTGGAAGGTCATGCCGATGACTTCTCGCCAGTAGCGGCGAAGGTCGCCCACCCGGACCGCCTTGTACATCATCGCGATTCCGAAGATCAGGATCGGCAGGAGCCAGAGCCAGCTGGCCTGCACGCCGGGGAGCGGTTCGAGAAACGGGATCCAGCCGAATCCGATCATCGGTCGCGCCCCCGCCGATCGGCCACGGGGCGCCTGCCGGCATCGAGGGCGACCGCGAAGTTCATCAGGCCCGCAAGGGCGCAGAAGAGCGTTCCGAAGTCGGCGTTGTGTCCGATCGCGGTATGGCGATACGCGGACCCGGTCGATTGGTCGTGAAGGGTGATCTCGATCCGATCCTCGGGACCCGAGCCACGAATGACGGCGGCATCGAGGGCTGCGAATCCGAACGCGATCGGGCCGGCGCCGGCCTGGGCGATGAACCAGAGGTTTCGTTTGCCGCCCTGGGCGGGATTGGTGTAGACGGGATCCCAGGATCGCACGCTTCCAAGACCACCGATCACCAGACCGGTGAACCAGAGCACGAGAAACCCCGAAAGGATGCGTCCGCCGCGTCCCCGTTCGCCAACGGAGAAGTGCCCGAGCCCGGGGAGAAGGAGTCCGAGAACGAATGCAGTCCATCTGAACGGCACAGATCCACCTTCGATGGGGGGGCGAGAACGGGTCGAGGCTGGCGCAGCGGTCGAAGACATCCGATTCCAACTGTTGTACAACGAATCGAGCGAGGTCCACCGACGGTGTTCCTCGGAATCCAGTGTATCCACAGTCCGGGAGCCGAACCGATGACCAACCATGATCAGAACCGTGAATTCGACCCGGCGGATACCGGGAGTGTCGTCGATCGTCGCACCGGCGTGGATCGGCGTGCCGGAGAGTCGGGGACCAATCTGGAGCGTCGTCGTGGACCGGGCCGCCGACTGACCGACTGGGTTCGAACCGCCGAGGAAGGCGAGATGACCCAGGAGCAGCAGATGTTCCTGCACGCCATCGACACCTTCAAGCGGGTGAACGAAGTCAGCTTTCCGACCTGGACCGACGTGCTCGAAGTGGTTCGTCGTCTCGGCTACCGCAAGACGATGTCGAGCGAACTGAACCTGAATTCCCGCATCGAGGACTGGCAGGAGCCCTCCGACGCGCCGAGTGGCGTCGATCGGGACGAGGAAGAGGCGCCGACTCGATATCGCAAGGCGGGTTGACCTCGGCGTCGATCCTCGATCTCGAATCGACGCCCGAAACGATCTTCGACGCCCCCGCATCACCGACATCGGTGAAGCAGGGGCGTTCTTCTTGCATGAACGGATCGTCGCACGGACCGGTCCCGACTTGGATTCGATCACACCCCGGCCACTTCCGGATGAACGGTGTCGAAGCCGTCAGTCGCACATTGCGACGACGATTCTCGTTCGCGACGCGTCGTCGATCACCCCATGTTCCAATTCAAGAGCGTCGGAATGCCGCGACGACGAACCGGCGCGAGCGCATGGCCGCCCCTTTTTTTGAGAAATCCGAATTTTTTGATGCGACCGGAGCACGAACCCTCGTTTCGGTCGGCGGCTCGGTGTGAACGGGAGCACGGTCCCGCGTGTCGCGGATCGATCTCGTCCGGCATCGATCGGCGGGGTCGGCGATCATCGACACGGGATCCCGAGCCGGCGAACGTCACGCCGCGATCGACGGCTCACCGATCGGCGTTCGATTCGGATCGAAGAAGAACTCGGCCACCTTGAAGCGGTCGTGGAGTTCGTCGCCGGTTTCAGCCTGGTCCGGTCGGGTTCGGTCAGCCGTTGGCCTTGAACCAGTCGGAATTGATCTGGATGTACTTGTGCCACTCCGAGGGGAGATCCTCTTCCGGGAAGATCGCCTGCACCGGGCACTCGTCCACACAGAGACCGCAGTCGATGCAGGTATCCGGATCGATGTAGAGCTGATCGGCTGAATCATGCTTGTCGCCGTCGTCCGTCGTCGGGTGAATGCAGTCGACGGGGCAGACTTCGACACACGCGGTGTCCTTCGTGCCGACGCATGGTTCTGCGATGATGTGAGCCATCGAGCGGAATCCTCCGAGCTGGCGGATCGATCTCCGCCGGGTATTCGAACTCTTAGTCTAGTCGATCAATCGGACCGGATCGCCGCGGATTTCCCTTTTAACAAGAGGGTTTTCGCGTTCTGCATCCCAATGAAAAACCCGGAGCCCGCGAGGGCTCCGGGTGAAGTGATGCATGTCCATCGCCGTTTTCGTCCGAGAACGAAAAACGACTTGGTCACCGCTTTCTGCGAGTGGCCTTCTTGCGAGTGGTCTTCTTCTTGGCAGCCTTCTTGCGAGTGGTCTTCTTCTTCGCAGTCTTCTTCTTGGCGACCTTCTTGCGGGTCGTCTTCTTCTTGGCGGCCTTCTTGCGAGTGGTCTTCTTCTTGGCGGCCTTCTTGCGAGTGGTCTTCTTCTTGGCNGCCTTCTTGCGAGTGGTCTTCTTCTTGGCAGCCTTCTTGCGAGTGGTCTTCTTCTTTGCAGTCTTCTTGGCAGCCTTCTTGCGAGTGGTCTTCTTCTTGGCGNCCTTCTTACGGGTCGTCTTCTTCTTNGCGGTCTTCTTGGCNGCCTTNTTACGCGTGGTCTTCTTGGCGNCCTTNTTTCGGGTCGCCTTCTTCTTTTTCTTGGCCATGAACATGGCTCCTTTNGTTGCGCTGTCGGAGTGTCGGAGAGAGTGGCCGGCGCAACGACGACTACTCGCAAGAAATTTGTACCCTCTTCGGACGACTATGGGAAGAACCTTGACAAAAAACGTTCGCGAGTCGTTGGATGCGGGATTTCGCCCCGTCCGCCTCTGTGTGGTGGGTGCGGACGGCCGTCTCGGTTCGTCCATCGTCCGTCACGCCGCATCGCAAGGCTGCGAGGTGACGAGACCGATCGGACGAGGTGAAGAACCCGATGCGACCCGCGAACGCCGATTCGACGTCCTGGTGGATGCGTCCACGGTTGATGGCGTGCATCGCGCCTGCAAGATCGCTGAAGCGCATGAAATGCCGATTCTGGAATGCGTGACGGGTCTTGATGAGGCCGCGAAATCAGCTCTCAAGGCCTTGGAATCGAAGATTCCCGTACTCATCGCCTCGAATACGTCCCTGGGTATCGCGACCGTCCGAACGTTGCTCGGTGCGATGTCGAACGCGTTGGACGACTGGTCGGTGTCGATCTCCGAGACGCATCACTCAGGCAAGGTCGATCGGCCTTCCGGGACCGCGCGGAGCATCGTTTCGGATCTCCGGGCGGCGGGTCGAGCGGTCGATGGTTCGCACGTCGTCTCGCATCGTGAGGGCGACGCCGTCGGAACGCACGAGATCGTGTTCGCCAACGACGACGAAAGAGTCGTGGTTCGACACGAGGCGTTGAATCGTTCGGTCTTCGCGATCGGAGCGATCCGCGCCGCGAAATGGCTCGCGGTCGGGCGTGCGGCGGGGCGATACGTCATCGCGGACACGCTCGATCGGTCCGATCCGCCGGCGGGGGTCAGTGATTGACGAGGTCGTAGAGCGCCTGGGTCGCCGCGGAGGTGGCGAGCTGGGGAACTCTGGCACGAACTTCACCGTTTCCGGGGTTGAACCACCAGGCGGCCTGATCGGGTCGGCTGATCGCGATTTCCCGTGGTTCACGTCGTCGCCCGTCCCGCGGTGCCGCGACCTCGAGCCACGGGCGGTCCGTCGATTCGAACCAGGGATTCATCGGCACCGGATGGAACCACTCGATCGGAACGTCGCGCACCCATCCCTGAGTGGTCACGGCATTGCCGTCGAGCGCACTGCGGAGTCGGATCTCAGAATGGAGTCGCTCCTTCGCGATCCGGGCGATCGAGATCATCCGGTCTTCCTGTCTCGCATCGGCATAGACCCGCCACCCACCGAGAATCAGGATTCCGAGCGTCAGGATGGTCAGCAGGTTGAGGGTGGATCGCATCGTCGTCCGTCCTTCCAGGCCTCCGTCCGCCGTGAATCTCCGTTGATTCCGCGAGCGTGTCCTCCGCTCCATCAAGCGACATCGAACATCGTCCAGGCGGACCGGATCGAATCAGATGGAATGGGGTTCATGCCTCTGCGAGACGACGGGTCATTCGAGTCGTACGGGCAAATGCACTTGTTTTCGGACGACGACCCGAGGTTGACACGGGTACCCTTCGAAAACGATGACCCAGACCACAAGCCCTCTTCGTTCCACTCGACTCGACAACGGCCTTCAGGTCGTCACGGAGCGAAATCCCTCCCAGCGTTCGGCGAGCGTCACCTGGCTGGTCCCGGGAGGAAGCGCCTGCGATCCACTGGGTCGCGGCGACGGCTGGGGGACGATGCTCTCCGAGTTCCTCCTTCGTGGCGCCGGTGAATTCGACAGCCGTGGATTCTCCGACGCCCTCGATCGGCTCGGCATGCGTCGATCGGTCATCGCCGACACCTATCACCAGCACGTGAACGCGACGATGGCGGGCGGCGAGCTTCTCGCGGGCCTCGATCGGCTCGTGGATCTCGTCCGCCGCCCTCGGTTCCCCGAAGCCGCCCTCGATGCCGTCCGATCCCTCTGTCTTCAGGAACTCTCGGGCGTCGAGGACGATCCCGCGTCCTACGCGGGGATCAGGCTCGACGAGATTCGGTTCCCCGCTCCCTTCAATCGCCATGGCCTCGGCATCAAGGATCACCTCGAGGCGGCGACCCACGCTGATCTGCGGACGCACTGGGACGAGGTCGCCCGGCCGGAAGGATCGATTCTCGCCATCGCGGGGGACGTGGACCACGATCGAGTGATCGAACTGCTCGAGGCGCGATGTGCGGACTGGCAAGGGACCGGCCCGACGCCGGAGCCGGCGGGCGCCGCGGCCGGCGGCGAGCTCCTCATCGAGCGAGAGACTTCACAGGTCCACGTGGGCATCGGGCTGACGGGGCCGATCGCCTCCGACCCTGATCAGCTCGCGTTCCGAACCGCGATCGGCGTGCTCGGAGGCGGGAGTTCGAGTCGGTTGTTCCTCGACGTTCGCGAACGACGCGGACTCGCCTATTCGGTGTCGGCCCGTTACTCCGAAGGCTTCGCACTCGGCGCCTGCACCATCTCCGCCGGCACCACGCCGGAGCGGGTCGCGGAGACCCTCGAACGGATCGATGCGGTCCTTCAGGAATTCGACGCCGGCCCGACCGACGAGGAGGTCACCCGGATCGCGGTGGGACTCCGCGCGGGAGGACTGATGCAGCAGGAACACGGTCCCGCGCGGGCGCGGCAGCTCGCACTCGATGTCTTCAGAAGAGGGCACGCCCGGTCGACGGCGGATCTGCTCACGGAATTCGACGGCATCGGCGCCGACGACGTCCGCCGCGTGGTCTCGACCCGGATGGGCCCTTCATGGCGAGCGCAAGCCAGTCGATGCCTCCTTGGCCCGGCGGACGTGATCGCCGAAGCAGGTGGTACCGCGAGCTGATGGTCCGAACCCGGGCCTCGAATGATCCGTCACCGCGTATACTCGCACCGTCATGGCACTCGAATCATCCATCCTCGATCAAGGGACCCGCGTGCGGGTCACCCAACAGGTTCCCCAGACCAACGGCGTCTGGTCGACCACCTGCGAGGGCCGGGTCCTTCGTTACCGACAATCCCAGACCGGCTCGTGGTACGCCCACGCCAAGGACGATCGGCTGTGGCTCGACCGCCTCGAGATCGAACTGGACAGTGGTGAGATCACCACCCTGAATCTCGATCATTACACGTTGATCGAGGATCTGAGCGAGCCATCCGAGACGCCGGCTCCCCGGAACCCCACCGAGTTGGAACTGGATGATCGGCACCGTCCCTGAACATCGATCGCGTTCGGGCGTGGCGCTCCTGTCGGTCCTTTCGATCGTCCTGGCGGCATTCGCGTGCTCGCCCAACAAGACATCGGCGCGAAACGACCTCGCCTGGCCGTGGTGGCCGACGGAGATGCAGATCTCGGATCTCACGCGGGTCGGGCGTGCGGGCGACGATGGTCGCCGGCCGTTGGAGGTCCGCGTGCGTTTCATCGACGCGGACGGTGACACCACGAAGGGATGCGGCACGCTCGAAGTCGCGGTGAGCCGCGAGGATGAGAACGACGACCCCGTGGTCGAGCGGATCTCGATCGACGACCGATCGACGTCGATGGCGCACTTCGAACGGGTGACCGGCTGTTATCTCGTACCGATCGACGTCACCCTGCCCAACGTGGTCGCGGGAAGACGGCTCCGCATCGACGTCTCCTATCAGGGACGGGACGGTGCGATCTTGAGCCAGTCGAGGGGATTCGATCTCCCGGTCCCGCTCGAAGACTGATCCTGCGATTCAGCCGTCGATGATCCCCTTCTGGCGGTACTTCTCCCGGTACTTGTCGTAGAGCCGCTTCTGTCGGTCACCGAGGTCGAGCTCACGCCCGTCGATCCAGGCCCGCATGGGTTGATTCACGACCTCGAGTGGATCGCCTTCGCACAGGAAGAACGTCGCGCTGCGGCCGGACTGGATCGATCCGAGTCGGTCGCCGACCCCGATGATCTCGGCCGGTCCTCGGGTGATGGCGCGGAGCGCAGCTTCTCTTGAAAGCCCGTGGGCCGCCGCGGTCGCCGCATTGTGAGCGATCTCGCGTTCATGGGCGGGTTCGTCTTCGGCGCCGATCGCGAAGGGCACGCCCGCCGCTTCGAGGGCGTTGGCGACGGTGAAGCATCGATCGACCGCGTGGTGACGAGACGGCGGGAGCCGATGGACGCGGGTCAGGATGACCGAGGCATTGGTCCGTTGGAGGATCGGGATGCACTCCGCGGCGGCGCTGCCGCCGACGATCACGGGCCGAAGGTCACGAGCCGCGGCCCAGGCGAGCGAGGTTTCGATCTGCCCCCGGGAATCGGCCCGGATGAAGACGGGTCGTTCACCTTCGAGCACCCGCTGCATGGCGACGAACCGGAGATCCGTGGGCGTGGTCTCGTCCGCGGCGCGAGCGTCCGCCCACGCCTCGGCGTCGTCGAACCACGTATCGATCGCCTTGAGTCTGGCTTCGATGCTCTGTCGCTGACTGCCACTGCCGCGACGCATCCAGGAAGCGCGGATCGGCGCGGCCATCGGCCAGCTCACGATCACGCCCGCATCCCGGACCAGCGCGAGATCCTCGGTCGTCCAGCCATCCATCCGCAGCACGCTGGCTCTGCCCGGAATGGTTCCGCCGATCGGCATCGCCAGGGTGTGCAGGACGCCGCCGGAACGGGCGACCGGAATGAGGTCGCTGTCGGGATTGACCGCGATCCACGCCGCCGCTTCGGGACTTCGGCTTGCGCCTTCCCGGCGGTCGTCGGTCGCGCTCACTTGTTCGACTTCGAGCAGGCCGATCTGGCTCGGTCCGGAGATGAATCCGGGAACGAGACTCAGGCCTTCGGCGTCGATGTGCCTGGCGTCGTCGAGGGCGGTCTGCGGCGGTTCGCCCTCACCCATCGAGACGATCCGTCCGTCTTCGAATCGGACCCAGCCGGCGTCGATCGCCGTGGGATGGTCGTCGGAGACCGCATGCACGGTCGCGTTGTGGATGAGCAGCGACTCGGTCTGGGGCGGGGCGGGAACCTGCGCCGACTGCCCGGAGACGGACGCCGCGATCGCGAACGTCGCGGTGATCGAGATGAACGGGGTGGGAGACTTCATCGGGATTTCTCCGATTCGAGCGTTTCGAGACGGGCGCGATCCCGGGCGAGGCTCCGGGCGAGTTCGATCATCGAGGCTGAACCGCATCCGCATTCCCCGGCCTTGATCGCCGCGGGATCGTCGCCCCGGGCGACCCGCTCCAGGAGCAGGTTCTCGCGATCCTGGAGCATCCTGGCGAGCAGGCCGGTCGGACGACCGCGGCGGCCGGGCCGTTGGTCGGCCTCCGGTTCGTCGTCGGACGCACCGCCGGATGCCTTGGCGAGGAGCCTGCCGCGTTCCAGCATGGCTTCGGCGTGGAGCTCCGCCGCCTCGTCGCGATCGTAGTAGCGGATGCCGTCGATCCACGTCTCCTCGCATCGTGCGTAGCTCGAGAGCGGTGCGGCGTTCCAGATCACGAAATCGGCGTCCTTGCCGGCTTCGAGCGAGCCGACGCGGTCGTCGATTCGAAGCTGGCGGGCGGGATTGATCGTGACGAACTTCAGCGCATCGTGGGGATCGAGTCCGCCCCAGCGAACGGCCTTCGCGGCTTCGTCGTTCATCCGGGTCGCGAGTTCGTCGTCGTCGGAGTTGAACGAGACCAGGACGCCGACCTCGTTCATCAGCGCGCCGTTGTGCGGGATGGCGTCCATCACCTCCATCTTGTAGGCCCACCAGTCGCTGAAACTGCTCGCGCCCGCGCCGTGTGCGGCGATCTCGTCCGCGACCTTGTACCCCTCGAGGATGTGCTGGAGCGTGCCGATCCGCACGCCGTATCGCTCGCAGAGGCGGAGGAGCATCAGGATCTCGTCCTGACGGTAGCTGTGGCAGTGGATGATCCGGTCGCCATCGAGGATCTCGACCACGGCGTCGAGTTCGAAGTCGGGGCGCGGCGGGGATCGTCGGGCCTGCTCCTCGGGAGGAAGCGCAGCGAACGCGTCACGGGCGGCGTCGTATTCGAGCGCGGCCTGAAAGGCATCCTCGATGAACGCGGCGACGCCCATCCGGGTGTCGGGATATCCACCGCCCCGCTTGACGTTCTCGCCCAGAGCGAACTTGATTCCCGGCTTCGCACCTTCGAACTTCATGTCCTCGACCGTCCCGCCCCAGCGGAGCTTGACCACCGAGTTCTGTCCGCCGATCGGGTTCGCCGAACCGTGGAGCTGGTTCGCGGCGGTGAGTCCACCGGCGAGCTGCCGGAAGAAGTCGATGTCGTCGGGATCGATGACGTCGCCGATCCGGACCTCCGCGGTGTTGGTCTGACCACCTTCGTTGACGCCACCGGAGATGCCGGTGTGGCTGTGGCAGTCGATGAGTCCGGGCGTGAGGTGCAGCCCGGTGCCGTCCACCATGGTCACGTCGTAGGGAACGTCGAGATCGATTCCCACGGCGGCGATCCGGCCGTCGACGACCAGCAGGTCGCCGCCCTCGATCACGCCCGCGTCTCCGGCGGTCCAGATCGTCGCGTCCCGGATCAGCACGTTGCGCTGTCGCAGTGGTTCGATTCGTCCGTAGGCGCCGAGCGGAACCGGCAGGGGCTCGAGCGCCTCGATCTCGTTGCCGTCGTCTTCGGTCGCGTCGTCCGCTTCGGTGTCCTCGGATTCCTCGTCTCCCATCTCCTCGCTCGTCTCCTCGGGCATCCGAGGCACGAGTTCGAAGGGGACGAACCGTCCGTCGAGCGTCTGGAGCGAACCCACGAGTCGATCCTCGACGACCACCGCGGTGCCCACCACGTCCCCCTCGAGGCCGAACATGCCACCGTCACCGGCGAATCCGACCCCGCGGGTTGCGACCTTGATGTTTCGGAGTCCGCCCGGCTTGCGCTCGCGTCGCGGCTGGTCTTCGGATTCCTCGTCGGCTT
>NZFT01000126.1 GCA_002690755.1 Phycisphaerae bacterium | reverse complement strand
AGACGCGGTGATGCGCCTCGTAGCGATCGCGCAGACCCTTGAGGATCTCCACGGTGTGCTCGACGGTGGGCTCACCGACCTGGACGGGCTGGAAGCGTCGTTCCAGGGCCGCGTCCTTCTCGATGTACTTGCGGTACTCGTCGAAGGTGGTCGCGCCCACGCACTGGATCTCGCCCCGGGCGAGCGCCGGCTTCAGGACGTTCGAGGCGTCGATCGCGCCTTCGGCCCCGCCCGCACCCACCAGGGTGTGGAGTTCGTCGATGAAGAGCAGGACGTTCTTGGCCCTTCGGACCTCGTTCATCACCGCCTTGATCCGTTCCTCGAACTGGCCTCGGTACTTGGTTCCCGCGACCATCGCCGCGAGATCGAGCACGACGAGTCGCTTCTCCCAGAGAAGATCGGGGATCTCCTGGTCGACGATCTGCTGGGCGAGCCCTTCGACGATCGCGGTCTTGCCCACGCCGGCCTCGCCGAGGAGGACGGGGTTGTTCTTGGTCCGACGGCAGAGGATCTGGACCAGTCGTTCGATCTCCATCTCCCGGCCGATCACGGGATCGAGCTCGCCCTGCTTGGCGAGTTCGGTCAGATCGCGCCCGAAGGAGTCGAGCGCCGGCGTCTTGCTCTTGCCGGCGGCGCGACGGGGGCCGCCACCCTGCGGACCCGCGGGGGTTTCGCCGGATTCCGGGGCCTGTTCGTCGGGTTCGACGCCCGCACCGAGGAGGTTGAGCACCTCGTCGCGAACCTCTTCGAGCTTGAGCCCGAGATTCATGAGGACCTGCGCGGCAACGCCGTCGTGTTCACGAAGGAGGCCGAGGAGCAGATGCTCCGTGCCGACATAGTTGTGATTGAGATTCCGCGCCTCTTCGATCGCGTACTCGATGACCTTCTTGGCTCGCGGCGTCTGCGGCAGCTTGCCCATGGTCACCATCTCGGGGCCGCTCTTGACGAGCTTCTCCACCTCGAGGCGGACCTTGCGAAGATCGATGTCGAGGTTCTTGAGGACGTTCGCACCGACCCCCGAACCTTCCTTGACGAGTCCGAGCAGGATGTGTTCGGTCCCGATGTACTCGTGGTTGAACCGCTGGGCCTCCTGGTTGGCGAGGGCCATCACCTTGCGAGCTCGGTCGGTCAGTCTTTCGAACATTGGTATCTCCGGATTGTTGGCTGGTCGGCCTGCTGCTCAATGGTACGCACGTGCCCGTCGCAGGGTCGCCCATCCCATGAGGTGGGGGCAACATCCGTGCCGGAACCACCTGTGATCCTTGCATCGGCCCGGAAACTGCCTCGATCGACCCGTTATCCCGAATCGGAGTCAGGAATCCCCCCGTATGGTGGCATCGTGAGACGCTCCTTTCCTGCCATCCTGACGGCTTGCGGTCTCCTCACCTGCGGGCTCGAGGCCCCCGGGGCGGGTTCGATCGAGGACCCGCCCTCGGAATCTTCCGGCCCCGTGACGCCGGGGTCGGTGTTCCTCCGCGGCGAAGTGAAGCTCATCTCACCACTGCCGCTCCGAATCGAGGAACGCACAGGAAAAACAAGCGTTGGAACGGTCGATCGCTTCGACGACGCCGGCCTGTACGGTGAGATCGGATCGGTTCGCTGGACCGCGATGAAGCCCGCAGATCGCTTTCGAATCGGGCGGGCGGTCCTCGACCGGGCTCGGCGGGTGGATCCGCCCGGGCTCGCCTGGCTCGTCTTCATGCTGGAGGCGACCGGCGCGGATGCATTTCGCGATCGAGCGGCGGATCTGCTCATCGCCGCGGCCGGAGATGAGGCCGATGCGTGGCTGGAGGAAGCGAGCCGGAGAGCGCAAGAATTGCTCGAAGCCTCGGCGGCCCTGGCGGCGGCATCGGATGCGGCTCGGTTTGCGCGGGGGCGACCACATCATCACCCCCGCGGATCGAAGGCCTGGCCGGCGATCGACGTACGCACCTCGGTCGAGGCCGCGGCTCGGCTCCGCGAGGCCGGTGAGGAGGCCACCGACGGGCTCGGGTTCGAAGGCGTTCGAACCCGAAGGACGATCGTGATCGGGGGGCGGGAGGTGGATCGGCTCGCCCGCGACGGCGTGCGATGCGACCGTTGGATCGACGGCATCGCCGCGACCCTCGGACTTCCGCCCGGTCTCGATCCGTTCCCCGGTGGCGTTCTGGTGGTGGAGGTGGCGGATCATGATCGACTTCGAATGCTGGCCGCCGGTCGGTTCGGGCACGAAGTGCTCGACGCCGACGACTCGATCGTCTTCGTGACCGACGACGGGCCGTTCATCATCATGGCGGCCCCTCGCACGGGGCGGATCGCGAGCCTCGCTCGAGTCATCGATGCGGACCGTGATCCAAAGGCCATGCTCTTCGCGGAGGAGGAGGTGCGGTGCATCACCCGTGGCATGGTGGCGATGCTCGAGACGCGTCGCATGCCGCCCGCGTGGCTCGTGGAGGGATTCGGGGAGGCGATGGCGTCGGCCCACGTCCCGGGTTCCCGCATCGACCCGATCCGGCGCTCGAAGGCACTGGCCTCGATCCGGGGCGGTCGGCCGCCGCAGTGGATCCTCGACCTCGACGGCGACGATCCGGCCTTCGATCCCGAAGGACTCGGGCGGGACGTCGCGTTCATCGTCGTCACCCGCCTGCTCGAATCGGGGCCGGGCGTGATTCCGGGGCTGGTCACCGATCTGAAGGCGGGGCGGTCGCTGGACGAATCGTTCCGACGGCGACTCGGCGTCTCGACCGCCGCGTGGTTCGCGGACACCGCGGACTGGTTCCGCTTCAACGACTGATCACCGGGTCGGTCGATCCGGCTCAGGTCGACGTGGCGTCGCGCGGCGTCGGCACCACGATCCACGTCAGAAGGAACGCCGCCGCCGCGAGGCCCAGCGCGAGCAGATAGCTCGCGGCGATGCCCGGCGCGTAGTCGCTCATGTCGGCGCCGCCTCGGGCCTTGATCAATGCGGCCGACACGACCACGCCCACGTTGCCGCTCATGATCAGCACGGTGAGCATCGAGCCGCTGGCGAGCCCGACGTTCCCTTCCGGGACCGTGGCGATGCCGCCGGCCTGCGACATCGACCAGCCCCACGAACAGCCGAACCCGACCACGAGCAGTCCGATCGCGAGCCAGGGGGAGACGTCGGACATCCAGAAGACCACGCAGGCGACGCTCTGGATCGCGGTGGCGAAGAGCAGCATGCGACGCGTGCCGATCCGTCTCTGGATCGCGGGGCCGATGAAACCGGCGATCGCGACGGGGCCGCTGAGGTAGAGGAACTGGAATCCGGTGGTCATCGCATCGTCCCCCCGCACCTCCTGCAGATAAAGGGTCGTCGCGAAGATCAGCACGCACCAGCAGGTGTTGCTCAGGCTGCCTCCGAGCAGGTAGCCGGCGAAGTCGCGATTGCCGAGCAGCCGCAGGTCGATCAGCGGGCGCGGTCGCCGCAGTTCGCACGGAATGAAGAGGATCAGGGCGACGAGCCCGCCCGCCAGGATCGGGATCCAGGTCATCGCCGGTCGATCCGGTATCCACGCGATCCCGATCGAGAGGCCGCCGATGCCGAGGGTCAGCAGCGCGATCCCGGCGAAGTCGATGCGACCTCGGGCCGCGTCGGGATTCCGGCTCTCCCGGGCGAAGATCAGGACGAGGATGAACGCGACCGCGGAGAGGGGCAGGTTGATCAGGAAGACCCATCGCCAGTCGATCAGTTCGGTGAAAACCCCGCCGACCACCGGGCCGACCGCCATGCCGATGGTGGCGATGCCGGTGAGAATGGACATCATCCTCGGAAGCTCGGATCGATCGGTGCTCGCGCTCACGACCGCGGTCGAAAGTGGAAAGAGCAGGCCGGCGCCCACGCCGAGGGCGAGCCTCGACACGATGAGCATCGTGACCGATCCGGCCAATCCGACCCAGAGCGAAGCCGCACCGAAGAGGACGATGCCCAGCAGCAGGAGTCGCCGCCGACCGTACCGGTCCCCGAGCGGGCCCGCGATCGCGAGCACGATCGAAAAGGTGAGCACGTAGCCGGTGATCACCCATTGAAGGCCGTCCGCGGAGACGTTGAAATCCCGCGCCATGCTCGGAAGGGTGATCGCGGTCGCGGTGTAGTCGACGACCACCAGCATCTGTGCGATGCCGGCCGCGAGCAGAAGAACGAGATCACCGACCGGACCACGGCGGGTGGGGGGCGGCTCGGGGCCGGTCTCGGCCACTTCCCTGGTCAATCGCCGGTCTCCACGGCCCGGCCGTCTTCGAGCCGCACCACGCGATCGGCGTACTCCGCGACGTTGGGATCATGGGTGACCATGACGATGGTGAGCCCGGCGAGGTGTCGCTTCTTCAGGAGGTCGAGGATTTCGCGCCCGGTCGCGGCGTCGAGGTTTCCGGTGGGTTCATCGGCGAGCAGGATGCCGGGTTCGCTCGCGAGGGCGCGGGCGATGGCGGTGCGCTGTCGTTCGCCGCCCGACAACTGGCTCGGCTTGTGTCGGAGTCGATGGCCGAGTCCGAACTCCTCGAGGGTGGCCCGGGATGCGGCCGCTTCCGGGCCCGACTGAAGTCGGATCCGTTCCCCGATCACCTGCCCGATCTGGAGCAGCACCACGCCGATCGCGGCGCCGAGCACGCCGAAGACGGCCGCGATCACCGCCATCTTCGGGTCGGTCGCGACGTCCGCGTCCGGAAGCACGCCCTGGCCGGCGACGTAACCGATCGTCGCGCCGACGCCACCACCCACCAGGGCGGCGAGGAGGGGAAGGGTCGCGACGATCCAGCGGTTCGGAACGAGGCAAGGCAGCATCGCGTTTTCGAGCACGCTGAGTTCGGGGAGCAGGTGATAGAACTGGAAGACGAATCCGACGCTGCGATTCCGGTAGTGGTTCAGTTCCGCGTTGTCGAACCGGCTCACGTCGCGGCCTTCGTACCGGATCGCATTGCGGGCCGTGCCGCGGTCCGGCCGGTCGAGACCACCGAGCAGATGGAGCAGCGTGCTCTTGCCGCTGCCGCTCGCACCGAGGATCGCGACCCATTCGCCGCGACGAACCTCGATCGACGCGTCTTCGAGGACCCGGACCGGAACGCGTCCGAGTCGATAGGTCTTCCGGACGCCGGCGGCTTCGAGCACGACCGGCGACGGATCGCGATCGGACGAGGCCTTCGAGGATGTCTTCTTCGTTTCCTCGTTCATTCGTAGCGAAGGGCTCGTACCGGATCGGTGTCCGCGGCCTTGGCCGCCGGGATGGCGGCACCGAGGACGCTGAAGACGATCGCACCGGCCATGGTGAGCGTGGCACTGAACCAGTCGACCTGGTTCGGAATGGAATTGAAGTAGTAGACCGCGGGATCCCACATCAGGAATCCTCGGTGCAGGAGCAGTGCGGTACCGACGCACCCGAGCACCAGCATGCCCACGATCGAGAGCAGCGTGCGGAGCATCGCGCCCCGCATCACGGCCTGGATGACCACGCCGAACATCGACGTGGCGAGGACGTACGCGAAGATCCACGTCCACGTCGGGGCGGGTTCGCCCATCGCTTCGTGGATGCCGTTGATGTTGTTCACCACGATCCAGCCGAGAAGCGCACCGAGTACGGCGCCGGCGAGTCCGATCACCAGCCCGTAGGTCAGAAACACGCCGAGCACGCCGGGNCGCGAGGCGCCGACCGCACGGAGGATTCCGATGTCGCGGGTCTTTTCGTGGACGATCGCCCAGAAGATCGAGAGCACCAGCCCNGCGCACACCAGGTAGACGATCGAGAAGAGGATGCGCATCAGTTCGCGCTCCTTCTCNACCGGACCGATCATGTCCCGCAGCTGTTCNCGCCAGGTGCGGATGCCGACGAAGGCTTCGTCCGGCGGGCGGATCGTCACGCCGGTCTCGTCGGCGATCTTCGCCGCGAAGGANGCGTAGGCCTCNCGCACCGNATCNCGGAGCGCCTCGGGCGTGACGCCNTCGGCCGCCCGNACCAGGATCATCTGCACNCGNGCCGGGTAGGTTCCGATCTTGGAAAGTTCGCCGGTCTCGTCGAGCAGGGCCTGATCGTAGATCGGCGCCGCGTCGAGGCCNAGCATCCGCTGGCCGGTCTCGATTCCGATCATCGCCCGGCGGGAATCGATCTGGTAGACGCCGGACTGGAATTCNTTGGCGACGGAGAATCGTCGATTGTCCGGCTTCTCGATNCGACCGCTGGTCGAGATCGGNATCAACGTGATCTCNACGTCGCGAAGCGGGAGCCAGAACGCCGGNGCGCGGACCTCGTAGTCGCCGGATGGACCGCGGGCCTTNGTCGCCGAGTCGATCTCCACGCCGAGCACCACCTTCGGGGGATCGGCTTCGGTGAGCGGATCGAGNTGCGGCAGACCCTCCAGATCGGGAAGTTCGATGCGGTCGAACTCCTTCGCGAGTTCCTCGACCTCGGGCGGGATGCCGTCCCAGACCAGGCTNGGTTCGAAGTCCACGACCCGNTCGAAGGTNTCNGGATCGATCCCCCAGACCTGGACGCCTTCGGTGCGATTGCCGTAGGGCAGTTTCAGCAGGCCGAAACTCTCCACCACCGGGGTGGCGGCCTCCGCCTCCGGTTTCGATTCGATCTCCTCCACCAGCAGGTCGTAGTGGGGGATGCCCGGGTCCGCGTACCGGACGATCACGTCACCCATCAGGGTTCGGCCGGAGTTCAGGAGCATGTCCAGGAATCCCGACATGACGCTGACCACGATGATCACCAGACCGACGCACAGCGCGACCGCCGCCACCGCGATGAGCGGGATGATCCGGCTGGCGAGATAGCGGTTGGCGAGCAGCGGCTGGTACACGGGAGTCGGGCCGGGGGNGGGTGGAGTCGGGCGTCCGGAGCGGGGGCATCATCCCCGATTTGGTGGATTCCTGCCGGAGACGTCGAACGCCTCGATCAGGTCGGCGGGGACGCCGATGTCGACGATCTCGATCCGACCGCGGAGTTCCTCGGATCCGGGCGACAGGAGCCCGATCTTGGGCGCGACCATCGTGGCGGTGACGTCGGCGGGAAGACAGGTCCCGAGGACCGAACCCGTATCGGCGTCAAGCCCGCTGGGCACGTCGATCGCGAACACCAGGGCGGGGCGGCCGCGGACCACGTCGACCAGTACCGCGGGAGGGCCGGCGAGCGGACGGGCGAGGCCGGTGCCGAACAGCGCGTCGACCACGAGTGCGTCGTCGAGCGTCTGTGCGACCGTCGGTGCGTACAGATCGGATGCCGGTCGGACGGGAATGCCGAAGGCGATCGCGATCGCACGATTCGTCGCCGCGTCGCCGGGTGCCTCGGGCGGCGCGAGTTCGACCACCTCGACCGGGACGTCGCGCCTTCGAAGCAGCCGGGCGATCGCCCAGCCGTCGCCGCCGTTGTTGCCGGGTCCGCAGAGGACCACGACCCGTCGGATCCCGTTGGCGGCAAGCTCGCGTTCGATCAGCGCGGTGGCCCCGATCGCCGCGTGTTCCATCAGGAGGAGGCCGGGAATCCCGCACCGGGTCGTCGCGGCGGCGTCCAGTCGAGCCGCGGCGGCTCGATCGAGCAGCGGACCCGCGTGGGGGGTGAGGTGGGAACCGGTTTGGGAGACGGAATCGGAGGCGTTCGGGGTCGGGGACGGCATAGGTGGAGTGTAGACCGGTCCCCAGGTTCGACACCGTGCGTGCTGGTCCCTCGTACCATGCACCGCCCATGTCTCCCGTGCCGGTCGCCATCACCCTGATCCTCGCCGTGCTCGCGACCGCGACCGCCGTCTACTGGGGTTTCGTGCTGGGGCGGTTGATCCGACTGGCCCGACACACGCCGCTGCTCCGGGACGGGCTCGATCTTCCCGTCGTCGACGACCTCGTGTCGGTGATCGTGCCGGCCCACGATGAAGCGCGGGTGATCGAGCGCATGGTCGCCTCGATGCGGGCCCAGCGTGACGCCCGGATCGAGCTGGTGGTGGTCCTCGACCGATGCACCGACGACACGCTCGCCCGGCTCGAGGCCGCGGCGGCGGGCGATCCGCGCATTCGTCCCATCGTCAACGACACGTGCCCCGAGGACTGGGCGGGAAAATGTCACGCCGCTTCGGTGGGGGCCGCGGCCGCGAAGGGTGACTGGCTGCTCTTCACGGACGCGGACGTGCGGTTCGACGCCGACGTGATTCGGTCCGCGGTCGCGATCGCCCGGTCCGAATCCATCGATCTGCTCAGTGCCTACACCAGGCTGACCTCCGGTCACTGGTGGGAGGCCGTGGTCCAGCCGCCCGCGGCGATCACGCTGCTCCGCATGTTCCCGCCGGACCGCACCAACCACGTCGAGCGGCCGCGTTCCTTCGCGAACGGGCAGTTCATGCTGTTCGGGCGGGCGTTCTACGATCGACTCGGCGGACATGGCGCAGTGAAGGACGATCTGCTCGAGGATCTCGCGTTCGCCAAGGCGGTGCACCGGCTTGATGGGCGGGTCCGAGTGGTCGACTCCGGCGACCAGATCCAGACCAGCATGTACGAGTCGCTTGAGGATCTCCTCGGCGGCTGGCGTCGGATCTTCATCGAGTCCTGCCACCGGAACATCGGCCGGATGAATCGGAACGTGGTGCGGGTCGCCTCCGCGGGACTCGGTCCGGTGACCGCGGTCGGAAGTCTGGGAATCGGCGCCGTGGTCTTCTCGCTGGGGGCGACGCTGCTCGGCGGGCTCGCGATGCTCGCGGGCGTCGCCGGTCTCGCGCTCTCGGGAACCGCGCTGTTCGTCGTCTTCGGCCGGGGTGGCATGCCTCGGATCGGGATCCTCGGATGGCCGATCGGCTGTCTGCTGGTCGCGGGCGCCATCCGCGGCGGAGCGATCGATCTCGCCCGGGGAAGGCCGGTCCGCTGGGGCGGTCGCGCGTACGTGATCGAACCTGAACGGCCCGTCCGGGCCTGAAAAACCGCGGGACCGCGGGTCTCGCATTCACCTCCGCACCAACGCTGGAATCCATCGTGAAGATCCTGCTCACCAACGACGACGGCATCGAAGCCCCCGGAATCCGCGCCCTGCATCGGGCCCTCGAGGGCCTCGGCGACGTCACCACCATCGCCCCGTACACCGTCCAGTCCGCGACCAGCCACGGCGTGACCTTCAACGAACCGATGATGATCCATTCCTCGACGATGCCCGACGGTTCCGTCGGGCATGCGGTGGACGGACGTCCCGCGGACTGCGTGAAGGTCGCGCTCCGTTCGCTCTGGGCCGAACTGCATGGCGAGGGGACCCTGCCCGACATCACGATCTCCGGGATGAACAGCGGCGCGAACGTCGGCATCAACGTGATCTATTCCGGCACGGTCGCGGCCGCGGTGGAAAGCGCGTTTCTCGGGGTGCCGTCGATCGCGGTGAGCCTGCATCTCGGCGATCGTGACTCGATCTGTTACGACCGGGCCGCGGAGATCGCCCGGGTCGCCATCGATCGGATCCTGGTCCATCCGCTCGATCCACACGCGGTGATCAACGTCAACGTGCCGCGGACCGAGACCCCGGACGCGCCGATGCCGCCGATCAAGGTCTGCGCGATGAACACCGCGGCGGGTTCGGGCGGCTACGACAAGCGGACCAGTCCCTACGGTCAGACGTACTACTGGGCGGCGGGCAGCGGCATGGAGTTCATGCACACCCACCCCGACACCGACGTGGATAGCTTGATGAACCGGTATCTCACCGTGACCCCGCTCGAGTTCGATCTGACCGACCATCCGCGGGTGCAGGGGTGGCGGGAACGGCTCGAAGGCTGATCGGCGTTCACCGGTCTCGTGGGACTTCAGTTCAGGAGCAGTTGGATCTCGATCGTCACGGTCTGGTCGCCGGTGAGTTTCCTGAGTCTCGCTCCCTTCGCCCGCCAGCGATAGAGCATGTCGATCAGCCGCTCGTCGAGATTCGGCTCCTCGCTGCGCACCAGCAGCGAGGCTCGTTTCGGTTTTCCGGTCCGGTCGAACTCGATCCGCGCGACCGGGTTGTACTTCGGACGATAGCTCAGCCATCCGGTGGGTGGAATCTGCGGACGGCGGGTGGTGATGTTCAGTCCCTGTGCCGCGAGCGGCTTGCCCTGCTTCCATTCCGACGCAGGCACCTTGATCACGCTGGTGGCTTCGGCGTCCTTGTCCGCGTCGTTGCCGGATTCCGGGGCGGGTTCTCCGGGACCGTCGCCTTCCCCGGTGGCGTCGCCCTTCGTGTCGCCTTCGTCGCCGTCCGCTTCGGGCGTGGGGGTCGGTGCGGGTTTCGGGGCGGGACCGGGATCCGGCTCGGGCTTCGGAACGGGTTTCGATTCGGGCTCCGGCTCCGGCTCCAGCTGCTCATCCGCCGTGGGATCCACCGTCGGGTCCTCGGGCGCGTCGTCCGTCGTGGTGGTCTTCTCGTCCGGTCGGGTGGATGGATCCGGCGTCGGTTCGGTGTCCGAGGTGGTGGCCTCGTCGAGGGTTTCGGATTCCACCGGCTCCGGATCCACGGTCGGTCTGGTCTTCGGTTCGGTCACGACCTCCCGGGCGAGGATCACCTCCGGCTCGGGGGTCTCCGGCGCGGGCGCGGTCGAAGTCGGTGCAGCGTTCGAAGGAAGGTTGGCGGTCGGAACCGCCGGCGTCGGTGGGGCGGTTCGGGGTCGGCTCGGCGGGGGTGTGCCGCCCCCGCCCGCGAAAGGGGTCGCGAGCATCGCCGCCTGTTCGACTTCGGAGAGTCGGGCGAGATGTTCCTGATATTCCTCGTATCCGATCCAGGTCAGCGTCTCGGCCTCGCTCTTCTCGATGCCCAGCGGTTCCTGTTTGGGGGCCGGTTGGCGTTCGTCCTCGAGTTCGTGGTCGAGGGAACGATCGCGTCCGTCCGCGGTCGCGGCGCCGAGGATCAGGACGGCGACGCCGAGGTGCAGAAGCACCGACACGGCGAGGGCCGTCGGTTCCGAGATGGATGCTCTTCCGCGTGGTCGCACGCCCAGATGGTAGTCGGGCGGCCCCGAATCGCGATTCGCCGGCCCGGATCGACTCAGGAATCGTCGTTCGCGGTCGCTTCCGCCGATATCGGTCGGCCGACCATCCGGATCGGTATCTCGGCGAGGCGGAGCTGGTTCCAGAGCTCGAGGAGCACCGGGATCCGGTCGCTCGGCCCGACTTCGTCGGAGACCGCGAGGTAGAGCACGGTTTCCGGATCCGTTTCGAGCGTCTTCCGAAGTTCGGGGACGACCGCGTCCAGGGTGATCGGCGTTCGATCGAGAAACATCCCACCCTCGCCGTCGAGGCTCAGGGTACGGGCCGGCGGCGGCGCCGCATCGGCCACCACCGCACCCGCTTCGAGCGGCTTGAGGTCGAGCGGGACCAGTTCGATCCGGTCCATCAGGACCATCGCGTAGATGAAGAAGGTGAGCAGCAGGAAGATCACGTCGATCAGTGGTGTGAGTTCGACCCGGAAGGAGGGCTTGTTTCGACGCAGCCGGACCCGGCGCACCGCCGGTGCCTCACCCTCGGGCTCGATCGTTCCGGTGGGATGGATGGCTGCGCCGCTCACGCCTCGAGTTGCAGCGAGGCGATCGCGGTCGCCACGTCGTCGTGGAACTCGAACAACTTGTCGAGTCCGGTCACGAGGATGACGCCCCAGACCTGGTCACCCACCGAGCAGACCCGGAGTCGGGCCCCTGCCGCGGCGAGTCGCTTGCGAAGCCGGAGCAGCTGGGCGATGTTCGAGGAGTTCAGGTAGTCGACCTCCGCGAGGTTCACGACCATGTCGGGCATGTCGCGGCCACCCTGCTCGGAGTCCTCGACGATCGACATGAGCGAGGTCATGTCCTCACTGAAGGTCGGCTCTTCGCCGGTCTCGGCGAGGACGATGCTTTCGGACCATTCATTCAGACTCATTCGGACGCTTCCTTCGGAGGGGGCTTGATCAGGTGGTGGTCGTCGCCGTGTCCGGGTCGTCCTCGACCTCGGGATCCGCCGGCGTGGTGGCGCAGTCGATGAGTCGGTCTTCAGTCTTCAGTTTGACCACCCGGACGCCCTGCGTGTTCCGGCCGAGTCTCGAAACGTCGGCCGCGGAGGTGCGGATCATCATGCCGCCCGAGGAGATGAACATCAGGCTGTCGGAATCCGTGACGGACCGCACCGTGACGACCGGCCCGTTTCGTCCGGCGGTCTTGATGTCGATTCGTCCCTTGCCGCCTCGGCTCTGCGGGCGGGCGCCGTCCTCGGCCTGCACGAGATATTCGGTGAGCGGGGTCCGCTTGCCATAGCCGTTCTCGGTCACGGTGAGCAGGTCGGT
>NZFT01000125.1:22238-42486 GCA_002690755.1 Phycisphaerae bacterium | reverse complement strand
GACCGAGCAGAAGAACCAACTCGCATCGTTGTTTGCGGCGTGCTGGAAGGACGAGGCCTTGAAGGCTCGTTTCATGAGTGATCCCAAGGTGGTCCTGGCTGAACACGGCATGCCGGTACCCGAGGGGATGGATGTTAAGGTGGTGGAGAACGCAGACAACTGCGTGTACATCACCCTGCCGAAGCGACCGTCGGACGATCTTTCCGATGAGGAACTCGAGGGTGCCGCCGGTGGCGGTCACCGTCGTCACGACGATGACGCCTCGAAATCCGACCAGGGACTGGGTTTCATCAACTCGATGGCGAGTTGACGGAAGGAAGCAATCCTCGCCCCCGATCTGACTTCGAGTAAACGGAGAATACCGATGACCGATCCGAAGACTGCCCTCCACCACCTGTTCGCGGCGTGTTGGAAGGATGACGCGCTGAAAGCCCGCTTCATGGCGGACCCGAAGGCGGTGCTTGCCGAAAACGACATTGCCGTGCCAGAGGGTCTGGACGTCAAGGTGGTGGAGAACGCGCATGACCGAATGCACATCACGGTGCCTGCGCGGCCCGCGGGATACGAGAGCCTCTCGGATCAAGAGTTGATCGAAGCGGCAGGTGGTGCAATCAAGTGCTGGGTAGGTCATGCGCGATCCTATCTCTGAGTCGTCCCGTCGTTGATTTGGATGCAAAACAGATGACCGAGCAGAAGAACCAACTTGCGTCCCTGTTTGCGGCGTGTTGGAAGGACGAGGCGTTGAAGGCTCGCTTCATGAGCGATCCCAAGGCCGTCCTGGCCGAGTACGACATGCCGGTACCCGAGGGGATGGATGTGAAGGTGGTGGAGAACGCGGATGACTGCTTGCACATCACGATGCCTGCACCGCCCAGCGGCCACATGGATCTCTCCGATGACGAGTTGAGCAACGCGGCGGGGGGTCTTGGAGGGCTTGCATTTGCGAATTGAGATGGGTGCAGACCATCAGGCCCCTTCTCGCAACTGGACGCCGGCAGGAGGCACGTCAGATTCGTGACGACAGCCCCGTTCGGCAGCGTCCGAAGTCGGTTTCTGGAGTGAAATCCGGGTTGCGAGGCATGCTCCCTCGGCGGTGGCGGATGGCTTGATCGCTGCGGGAACGGCTCCGCCGTCTCCTCGCCGCCTCGACTCGGCGGCGACAGTTGCGGTGCCAGAGACGATTCCCAGCTCGCCCCCGATCTTCGAACCCATTCGCGAACATTGCCGCCGCTTCGGGCGTATCAATAGCCTCCGTCGGCTTGAGTTCGTAGAATCGTGTCGCTCCAATTCTGACATCTATTGAACGAATTCAGCCAGATCCTTGACCCCGCTGTCTCAAAGAAGGAAAGACCAATGACTGAGCAGAAGAATAAGATCGCCGCCTTGTTCGCCGCATGCTGGAAGGATGAAGCCCTGAAGGCTCGTTTCATGGCGGACCCCAAGGCGGTCCTGGCCGAACATGGGATGAGCGTTCCCGATGGCATGGATGTGAAGGTGGTGGAGAACGCGGACAACTGCGTGCACATCACGATGCCCGCGCCGCCGAGCGGCCATGCCCAGCTTTCCGACGAGGAACTGGCCTCGGCGGCGGGTGGCGCACAGACCATGGTGAAGGGATGTGCAACGATTGATACGCCGGGATGTCTCACGGGCGGTCCTCCGTTCTGCTGATGCGGCGTGTGGGCTCTTGGGCCGGGCGGGAACGCGCTTCCCGCTCCGGCCCTCGGGCCCGAAGTTCCGGCGCCGGAGGCACGTGGGACGGTCCGGCGGTCCTGGATCCGCCATCTGAAGCATGAATGATTCGATTTCGATCTGGGAACGGCGAGCGAAGCCTGCGATACTCGACGTCCAATGGAAAGACCAATGGCCGAGCAGAAGAACCAACTCGCGTCCCTGTTTGCCGCGTGCGGGAAGGACGAGGCGTTGAAGGCTCGCTTCATGGCTGACCCCAAGGCGGTCCTGGCCGAGTACGACGTGCCGGTGCCTGATGGGATGGATGTGAAGGTGGTGGAGAACGCGGACGACTGCGTGCACATCACGATGCCGGCACCACCCAGCGGGGCCCTGTCGGATGATGAGTTCGAACAAGCTGCCGGCGGTTTTCTGGTCGGGATGTCCATGTGATCCGCCGGTCTTCGCGTTCTTCGTTCTCATTGGGAAGCGAATGATTCGAATCGAAATCGATCTTGAATTGAACCTCCTCGGACATGGGGGCGTCGCATGACCGGGCCGAAGAACCAACTCGCGGCCCTGTTCGCCGCGTGCGGGAAGAATGATGCGCTGAAGGCTCGTTTCATGGCCGATCCCAAGGTGGTCCTCGCCGAGTACGACATGCCCATGCCTGACGACATCGTCGTGAAGGTGGTGGAGGATCCGGAAAACCGCATGCTCATCACCTTGCCGGCACCGCGCGACGGGGACACGGACCTGTCGGACGACGACCTGGGGAACGTGGCCGGTGGTCCGCTCCTGCAGCAGCAGTTCTAGATACCCGCGTGCGGACGCGGTGGCGCCGCGGGGCGGGACGCCCTCGAGCGGGCCGTGCCGTCCCCGTGCTTCGACCGAGCCTCGGACACCACGCTCGGCCGCTCGCCCGGTTCAGGCAACTGGGATCGGGGACTCCACGACCCGGGGGAATGCCCAGTTACACTGGCGCTCCATGAGTCAGAAGAACATCAGTCAGATCGCACGGCAGGAGGCCGTCTCCCAGCTGACCTCCACCGAGCAGCTTGATCAGCGGCTGGTGGTCGTGCGCAGTAGCGCCTGGGTGCTGCTGCTGGTCGCGTCGCTTCTGATCGCGTTGTGCATCGCCTGGGGTGTCCTCGGTCGGTTGCCTCATGTCGTCGAGGGAGAAGGCGTGATCGCCCCGCGCGGCACCCGCCCGATCGAAGTCAACAGCGCTTCCGCGGTGGGTGGCGTCGTCGAGCTGATCGCCGCGACGAACCAGGAGGTGAAGGCCGGCGACCCGTTGGTGAAGCTGGGGAACCGGGATCTCGAGGTCGCGGTCGAGAACGCCGCCGCCCGGCTCGCGATGCTGGAAGCGCAGGACAAGCGGTTGACGGCGGCGGAGTCGGGGATTCAGAAGCAACGCAAGGCATCTCTCGACGCGCAGTTGGAGGCCGCGAAGCAGACGGCCGAGCAGACCAAGAAGCTCGTCAAGATGGTCGAGGAGGAACTGGTCGAATTGAAGAAGCTCGTGGACGCCCAGCTCGTCCCGCGATCGCAGCTCGTTTCAACGCAGCAGAACTATTTCAGCGTGATGCAACAGCTGACCGAGCAGTCGACGATCACGGCTCAGGCCCAGGCGGAATACGGTTCGCTGGTGACGAGCGGCGAACAGGCCCGGATCACGCGGGCCGGCGAAATCGCGGATGCGCGAGACGCGCTGGCCATGGCTCGCACCCGGAAGGAACTCTCGACCACGCTGGTCGCCCCGATCGACGGACGGGTGCTCGAACACGCCGTGGATCTGGGATCGGCCGTGGCGATCGGAACCGCGGTCACGTCGATCCAGCCGTCGGGCGACCGATCGCAGGAGATCGAAGCGACGGTGTTCGTTCCCTACGGCACCGGACGTCGGATCCGGACCGGGATGAAGGCACAGATCTCGCTGCCGTTCGCTTCGCCGTCACGGTATGGATACGTGCTCGCAGAAGTCGTCTCGGTCTCGACCTACGTCGCCGGAAACGCCGCGAGCACGGAGCTCGGAAGCGAAGCGCTGGCGACGAACCTCGCACGGGCGCTCGGGCCGATGCTCGAGGTCGTCTTGCGAATCGAACGTGACGAGTCGACGCCCACGGGGGTCCGCTGGACCAGCGCGAAGGGCTACGGGGAGCCGCTCGCCTTCCCCGCCCTGTGCGGTGCGAGGATCATCGTCTCCGAGGATCGCCCGATCGATCTGGTGTTGCCCTGGATCAAGGATCTGCTCGGCCTCGATCCTCCGGTGAAGATCGCAGAGGCTCCGGCCGGATGACCCGCGGAAGGACGAAGACTGCCGCCGGCGTGGCGCGGGTACCGACCATTCTGCAGATGGAGGCGGTGGAATGCGGGGCCGCCAGCCTCGCGATGATCCTGGCGTACTACGGCCGGTGGATCCCGCTCGAGGAGCTTCGCGTTCAATGCGGCGTGACCCGGGATGGTTCGAACGCCGGTCAGCTGGCGAAGGTCGCGCGTCATCACGGCTTGACGGCGAAGGGGAAGCGGCTGGAGATCGACGCGATCCGGGACGAGGCTTCACGTCCCCTGATCCTCTTCTGGGGTTTCGGCCACTTCGTGGTGTTCGAAGGGATGAAGGGGAATCAGTTTCAGTTGAACGATCCCGCGGGCGGGCGATCGCTCGTCGACGAGGAGGAGTTCTCGAAGTCGTTCACCGGGATCGCGCTTCAATTCGACGTCGGACCCGATTTCGAACCCGTCGGCGCACCTCCCAGTCTGGTCCGCGGCGTCAAGTCGTGGTTGCAGGGCAATCGGACGGCCGCGGTCTTCGCGATGCTCTGNGGCCTCCTGCTCGCGGTGCCCGGGGTGATCCTGCCCGGGCTCACCGGCGCATTCATCGACCGCGTGGTGCAGAGCCAGGCGACGTCGTCGTCGTTCTGGATCGTCTCCGGCATTCTGGCGATGCTGGTGATCCAGGGGGGACTGCAGCTCCTGCAGGGATTCGCGTTGAATCGACTGGTGCTCCGGATGTTCCTGATGCAGGCGACCCGCCTCGCCAACCACCTGCTCGACCTGCCCATGCGGTTCTATCTGCAGCGGTCGGCGGGCGATCTGGTCCAACGCCTGACCTCCAATCAGGTGATCGCCGCGAATCTGGGCAACCAGATCCTGCTGCAGTTGGTGGGAATCGGCACCGCCATCGCCTANGCGACCGTGTTGATTCTGATGAATCCCCTCATCGGGGGACTGGCNACCGGTGGCGCGCTGCTGCTTCTGGTCAGCGTCCGGTTCACCAATCGCCGGCTCGTCGACCGGTCCACCAAGGTCCAGCGGGAGGTCGGTCGGCAGTACGGCGCGCTGATGGCGATGTTGCGTTCGATCCGGGAGATCAAGGCGACCAGCCGGGAGGCGGAGGCATTCGGCAAGTGGGCGGGATACCAGGCCAAGGGCGTCAACGCCCAGCAGTCGGTCTCGAGGCTCAACGCCTGGTTGGATGCCGGACCCATCGTGCTGCAGGGGGTGATCGTGTACGGGCTCGTGCTCACGCTCGGTGGCTGGGAGGTGATGGAAGGCCGGCTCTCGATCGGCGGACTCGTCGCGATGCAGCTGATCGCGGGACTCCTGCTCGCGCCGATCGCCCAGATCGTGATGCTGGCACGAACCCTGCAGGAGACGCAGGCGCAGATGAACCGTGTGATGGACGTGCTGGATTACAAGCACGGAACGAGCGACGAATCGACGAGGGNGACGTCCACCGGGACCGCCGCGATCGAGCGCCTCGGCGGGGCGATCGAACTGAAGGACGTCTCCTTCGGATTCGATCCGCTCAAGCCGCCCCTGTTCGACGGGCTGTCGCTCGAGGTCGCGCCGGGACGACTCGTCGCGTTGATCGGTCCCTCGGGAAGCGGCAAGTCGACGGTCGCGGACCTGCTGCTGGGTCTCGAGGAGGCCTGGAAGGGGACGGTGGAATTCGATGGATGTCCGCGGGCCACGCTGGATCCCGACCGACTCGTCGCGTCGATCGCGGGCGCGTCGGGGAGCGTGGCGGTCTTCGCCGGGACGATGCGGGACAACATCACGATGTGGGATCCCACGATGCCCGACGAGCGGGTGGTCGCCGCCCTCGAGGACGCGGACTGCGCGGAGTTGCTGTCGCGTCCGGGCGGGCTCGATGCGACCATCGAGGAGGGGGGGCGGAACCTGAGCGGCGGGCAGCGTCAGCGNCTGGAGATCGCCCGATGCCTCGCGAAGCATCCGAGCATCCTCGTGCTCGATGGTTCGACCTCGGCGCTCGATGGTCGGACCGAGCAGCGACTCCTCGATCGCATCCGTCTTCGAGGATGCACCGTCGTCCTGGTCACCAGCCGCCGATCCACCCTCCGCCTCGTCGACGAGATCGCCATCGTCGATCAAGGGCGGATCAGCGATCAAGGTGACTTCGTTTCGCTCGTCGAGCGAAACGAGTGGTTCGCCACCGAGTTCGGAGGCGAGGCATGAGCATGTCGGCCGCGACCCCGATCTGGNACGGCGTTCGANGCNGTTCCGAACCGATTCCGGTCCCGCCGCTTCCGGTCCACCGGGACGACGTGATGCTCTTCGGCGTCACCNCGGGCACCGTGTCGGTGCTGGTCCGCGCGGTCGGTGAGGACGGTCGCCTGCGGGCATCCGANACCGTGGTCTCCGGTGGCGAGGGCCAGCTGGTCGCGGTCCCGCCCGACCCACCGGGACTGCTGCTCGAATTTCGCGCCTCCCACGACGCGCGAGTGGANCTTCTCGAGTCGNGTCGCCCGGAAGNGGTGTCGCAGGACCGACTCCAGGACGCGGTCCGACCGTANTTCGACGGTTCGTCGACGCTCGANGANTGGTGCGGATCGCTCGAAGCGGNCGTGGACTGGTCCACGCTCGCGAANCTTCTCGGTGNTCGCCTCTCCGACCTNGCAGCGGANGCGGTCGAGNGTGCGACGCAGCGGCTNCGCGAGCGCATCAAGAGACTGAGGTCGCTCGACGACGAGTCGTTGAGTGAAGCGGTGCGGGTCATGACCTCGGCCGNTTCGACGGNGGGTTCCGTCGTGGGCNACGATGCTCGAAGTTCGAACGACGAGCGNGCNATCCTNAAGGTGCTGGANGNGNTCGNTCACGATTCCGATGCGGNGNNCGATCTGGGGCNGGTTCCCGGGTGTGGCATCGTCGATCACGTGGCNCGGCGGCTGCATCTGAAATATCGAGAGGTCCGACTCGACGGNGAGTGGTGGCGNGAGGCCGCCGGTCCGCTGTTCACGCGACGTTCGGACGACGGNNCGCCGGTCGCGCTGCTGCCGCACGGTGAAGGTTACNTCGCGCACGANTACGCGGACGAGCGCTCCCGATGCGTCGATCCGGTCCGACGTTCCACCGCCGGCGACTATGAAGACACCGCGACGATGTTCTATCGCCCGCTTCCCCGCCGATCCGGCCGGGTCCGGGATCTGCTCGGGTTGGTGGTGGCGGGGAACCTTCGCGATGTCCTGATGATCCTGGGAACGACCCTCGCCGTCTCGGGGCTGATCGCACTGGTACCGATCCTCACCGGGATGATCGTGGGGACCATCATCCCGACCTTCGAGCGGGTCCAGCTCCTGTTCATCGGCGGCCTGCTGGTCTCGATCGCGGTGTCGCAGGGACTGATCCACGTGGCCGCGGGCATCGCGTTCCTCCGCATCGAGACTCGAAGCAGTTATCAGGTGATCGCGGCGATCGTCGACCGGGTGCTGCAGCTTCCGACGTCGTTCTTCCGAAACACCTCCGCCGGTGATCTCACGCAACGGGTGATGGCCATCGAGACGGTCCGGGCCGCGCTGACCCAGTCCACGCTCTCCGTGGTGGTCTCTCTCACCGCGAGTCTGTCGAACATCGGCGTGCTCTTCTACTTCGACGCCGAGATGGCCCTGACCGCGTTCGGCATCATCGTGGTCGAACTCGCGATCGTGATCTGGGTCTCGATTCGAATGGCGAAGCTCGACTACGGTCTCTCGGTCGCTCAAGGTGAACTGGACGGTTTCGGCATCGACATGCTGGTGGGGATTCGCCAGATCCGGATCCAGGGTTCGCGGGAACGAGTCCTCGCCCGGTTGCTCGCCCGACTTGGTCGGGTGGGTGGATTCAGTTTCCGGTCCGGGGTGATGGGGGTCTGGCTCGGACTGGTGGTCGGGATGGCCTCGACGCTGGCGATGGCGCTGGGGTTCGTCGAATTCACGGCCAACGTCCGGGGGGGAAGCGGCACCGTCCTCACCGCCGGCGGCTTCGTCGCCTTCGTCACGGCGATGTCCGCGTTCCTCGCCGCGGTCATCGGTGTTGCGCCGGCGATTCGAGCGGTGGCCAACATGGTGCCGCAGATCCACCGGATCCGACCGATTCTCGAAGCGGAGACCGAGGCGGGCGAGATCACCGGCGACGCGATCACCCTGAAGGGCGGCGTGGCCGCGCGGGGGATCCGATTCCGCTACGACCCCGATCAGCCACCCGTCCTCGACGGAGTCGACATCGAGGCCGGACCCGGGGAGTTCATCGCGATCGTGGGCCGCACCGGTTGCGGCAAGTCGACGCTGCTGAGCATCCTGCTCGGTCTGGAGAAGCCCGAAGCCGGTCAGGTGTTCTACGACGATCTTCCGATGGAGAGCCTCGATGCGGCGATGGTCCGGTCCCAGGTGGGGGTGGTCATGCAGTCGAACGAGGTCCTCGCCGGCAACGTGCAGTCGACGATCCTCGGGGTCGGTTCGCAACGGACGCTCGACGACGCGTGGGCGGCGGCGCGATTGGTGGGAATGGCCGACGAGATCGACGCGATGCCGATGGGCATGCTCACGATGATCACGCCGACCTCGCTTTCGCAGAGCCAGCTGCAGCGACTTCTGATCGCGCGATCCATCGTGAGTCGTCCGGAGCTGCTCCTGCTCGACGAAGCGACGAGTTCCCTCGACAACGCCTCGCAGGAGCGGATCACCCGTTCGATCGACGGGCTCGGGGCCACCCGGATCGTGATCGCGCATCGCCTCAGCACGATTCGCCGGGCCGATCGGATCTACGTCCTCGACCGGGGGCGGGTCGTCCAGTCCGGGACCTTCGCGGAGCTGGAGGGGCGAGACGGCGTGTTTCGTGATCTCATGGCGGGGCAGGCTTCATGATGCGACGAAACACCTCGATCATCCTGACCTTCTTCTGGGCCGTCGGCTGCACGTCGCAGCTCGACCGGGACTGGAAGCACATCGACGAACTCGACGGTCGACTGGGCGCCGTCGAACCCTTCGACGGGATCGCCGCGATCTCGGCCTCGAAGACGCTTTCGGACTCGGCCGCCACCGAGCGGGACGGCGTGGCGAAGGTCGAGCAGCTCCTCGACCTGATGTCGACGGGCGAGCCGCGGGGAATCGGAATCGCGGACGTCCGACGATCCACGATCGAGAACAACCTCGCGATCCAGTCGTCGCTGGTGTCCCCCGAAGTGGCGGCCCAGCAGCTTCGTGCGGAACGGGCGAAGTTCGAGTCGACCTTCGAGGCGAGCGTCACCCAGAGTCGAACCGTCAATCCGACCTTCTACGGCAACGCGGGACAGCCCCCCGACACGGAGACGAATTCCTTCACGGCGACCCCGGGCCTCGCGGTGCCGCTGCGAGGCGGAGGGTCCGTCACCCTGGACTGGACGGTATCCACCGACGCGTTTCGCACGCAGGGGACACCGACGTCGGAGGCAGCGCAGAGTTCGCCGGGTATCTCGCTCCAGCAACCGCTGCTCCAGGGTGCCGGGTTCGAGTACAACGAGGCGTCGATCGTCCTTGCCGCGACGCAGCTCGGGGAGGCGAACGCCCAGACGCAGGTCGCGGTGATCAATCAGGTGGTGCAGGCCGAGATCGCCTACTGGCAGCTCCATCTCGCGTGGGAGGTGCTTCGCATCGACCTCGATCTCTACCGGACGTCGCGCGAGCTGCTCGAGAACCAGCGTCGTCTCGTCGAGGCGCGGGCCGGATCCATCGCGAACGTCTACAACTTCGAGGTCGCGATGGCCGCCTCCGTCGAAGCGGTGATTCGATCGGAGACCAATCTCCGGCAGGCGGTCCGTGGGCTCAAGGTGATCATGCAGGATCCGACGGTCTCGCTCGATGGAAGCGTGGCCCTCGAGCCCACCTCCAAGCCGCGTCTCGTCGGTTACACCTTCGACCAGCAGGGGCTCGTTCGATCCGCGATGCGGAACCGCGCGGAGATTCTCCAGCTCGAATACGAACAGCTCGGTCAGACCGTCCAGGTCATGATGCGCGAGAACGAGATGCTGCCGCAACTGGATCTCAACGCCGCCTGGAACGCGAACGGGATCGGCAACGGCTCGAGCATTCGAAGCGCGAACCAGAGCCTCTTCGGCCGCGACGATCCCGACGGCTGGTCCATCGGCGTGACCGCGACCGTCCCGCTCGGCAACGAGGCCGCGATCGCGAACTACCAGGCCGCGGTGCTGCAGCGACTCCAGTCCATCGCGAATCGTCGGCAACAGGAGATCCTCGTCACGCAGGAGGTGCTCGACGCGATCGATGCGCTCGAAGGTGGTTGGAATTCGATCATCGCCTCGGATTTCCAGGTCCGTGCGGCCGGCCGTTTCTACGACGCCTATCAGACCCTCTTCGAGCGTGGTGAGATTCCCAGCAGCAGTCTCACCCAGGCCCTCGTTTCCCTCAACACCGCACGGATCCAGCAGGTGACCGTGGAAGTCAACTATCAGATCGATCTGGCGAATCTCGCCCAGGCCACCGGATGTCTGCTCGGCCACGCCGCGGTCGACTGGAGCGACGATCTGGATCGAGAACGACTCGCCGATCCGGATCGAGAATCACCGGCGGACGGGCTGCGGACCGGTACTGGAAACGCCCTCGACAACGGTGGACCCACGTTGGAGGAGACGCTTGATCGTTTGACGCCCGCAGCCGGACGTCCGCAGCCTCCGAACACGTCGGGCACGCGGGAGAACGATGGATGACCGATCCGGCGCCGCAGTCGCTCGATGACTATCTCGAATCGAGGTTCGTACCGACGGATCCCTCGGGCTTCGATTCGGACCACCCGGACGAGGCGCACGTCGACTGGTGGCGGGACCATCACGATCGACACGGGGGTTCCGCCTCCTCGCTGGTGGCGGCGCTGCCCCAGTTCGAGATCGAGATCGCGGAGGGCGCGTCCGCATCGGACGCGTACGCCCGACTGGTGCGCCGAATGGAGCCCTCCGACGGGTCGGTGAGGCCCGCGTCGATCTTCGCCGACCCGCAAGGTGTCTCCTGGCGGATCGAAGATCACCCCGCCGGCGCGCTTCCGGTGGTGGTTCTCGAGGCAAGGGAGGACTTCGAGCGCGGGTATCGCGCGCTCGGTGCTCGATGCGAACCGGTGGCGGTGGGTCGGAACGTCCACGCGCTCTACGTGAGCGGGCTTCCGAGTCCGATCCGGGCCCGCGCCGCACGGTCGGCCTTTGTCGCGTCGGGAAACGAACCCGCCGACTGGGCCGCGGAGATGCAGCGACGCCGCGCGGTGGACGCCACCAGTTTTCACGATCGTCTGATCCTGCTTCATCCCGCACCGTATGCAGGGCTCGCTGCTTCGGAAGTCGGTGACGAGTTCGATGCGGTGACGTGGACCGCGGCGTCGATGCGGCTCCGGCTCGAACACGAGTTCACCCATCACGCGACCGCTCGACTGCTCGGCAGCTTCCGCCTGCACGTCCACGACGAGGTGATCGCGGATCTCATGGGATTCGGGGGTGCGATCGGTCGGTTCGAGGCGGATCTCTTCGTGAAGGGATTGGGCATCCGAAACCACGAAGTCGCGTCCGACGCCCGACTCTGGACCTACGTGCAGACGCTGGAGCGATCGGCCGTGCCGGAGCTCGTCGAAGTGCTCGAAGCGGTCGCGGGAAACCTCGAGCGAGCGACGGAAGGTCTCTTCGCGGAGGACGGACCCGATCGGCTCCGGATCATCCGTGAGATCGCAAGACACGATCTTCGAACCATGGCAGCGCCGGCGTGGTCGCTCTCCTGGAAATCCGGCGAGGCCCGCTCCGGGCAATGAGGAATCACGAGATGGAATCCGAAGTGCAAGAGAGATCGTCAGGTCACCTCGATCTCGACTGGGCGATCATCGCGGGCGGCCTCGACCTCCCGGAACGGGCCGCCCTGCATCGCGACGCACCCGAACACTTCACGCCGGATCCCGGCCGCGCGGCCGAGGTCCTCCATCGCTGGCGGAACATGCTGGGACGATCGGAGAGCGCCTCGCTCGATGATCGGCTGGCGGACCTGGGCATTCTGGAAGCGCACTTCGCCATGGTGGTGGGATCTGTGGCCGAGGCCGCGGCCGGATCGCTCCCGCACGAGCCGTGGATGAACATCGCGGCCGCGGTGAAGGATTGGCGAGGTCCGTGCGACGAGTCCGGATTGCCGCTCGCGGCGTTTCTCACTTCGGACGAGGACACGTCGATTCCCTTCGAGCATGGCCTGGTTCCATGGGTGGACGTGGCGACCGAGCGGCTTCGAGCGCGTCGTCCCGACGTCGAAGAAGTGCTCGGGCCCGAACTTCTTCAGCGTCAGCAGCGTCGACTCGCGGCGGGGCTCGCCGTCTTCGCTCGGGACGTGAACATCGTCGACCTCGATCGACATCGGTTCGGCAGGTACAGCGGCAACGACTTCGCGATCGGTCTTTTCTCGACGTCACCGCCGCGAGATGCGTACATCGCCACGGTCCGCGAGATGATCGGCCCGCACGCCGAGGCCTGGATGAGACGAGTTCCCGCCCTCGCCCGGCTCCTCGCGACCCGTGCGGAGGCCTGGGCACGAGGTCTGGCCGAATTCGTCGACCGACTGGAGACCGACGGGGCGATCATCCGCGACGAGTTCGCGGGTGGCGTGGATCCGGGCGCGTTGACCGAGCTCTCCTTCGGATCGGGTGACAGTCACAACGGCGGTCGGACCGTGGCGATGCTCCGTTTCGAATCCGGGCTTCGTCTGGTCTACAAGCCCCGGTCCTGCAGCGTCGACGTCGCATTCCGTTCGATCGTCGACGCGGTGAACGAACCGCTCGGTCCCGAACTCCGCCTCCGCGTCCCCCACACCATCGACCGGGGGATCTACGGATGGGCCGAATTCATCGATGCGACGCCCTGTCGCGATGCCGATGCGATCGGTCGTTTCTATCGACGGATGGGCGTGCTGCTCGCGATCATCCACACCTTGCAGGGAAACGACTTTCATCTGGAGAACGTGAAAGCGGACGGCGAGGATCCCGTGCCCATCGACCTCGAGACGGTCAGCGTCCCGTCGGGGCTGATCGAGGATCCGAACACCACGCCCGATGCGGCCGCGAAGATCATCGAGCATTCGGTGCTGCGCACGTTGTTGCTCCCGAACGCGATGGGATTCGGCGACGATCGGCAACTGCGCAACATGGGGGCGATCCAACTGGAGGCCAACGCGGGCCAGCAACGCGTGGTGAGGCGGCTCCTGCACGTCAACACTGATTTTCAGCGGTGGATCACCGACGCGTCCGACGGCGTGGACGAAACGATCAATTCCCAGGTCCGGGCCGAGAACGGCGACACGATCTCGAACCACGCGCAGCAGGCGGCGATCAGGTCGGGCTACGAATCCGCCTACCGATCGATCCTTGAACGAGCTGCGCACTGGTCGTCGGGTGAATCGCCGGTGGGCGAACTGGGCGCTGCGTGGGTCCGGGTGCTCAATCGTGCGACGAACGTCTACATGCGACTCCTGCTGGAATCCTGTGAATCCAGCAATCTCGCATCCGGTGTCGATCGCTGGATCGCCCTCGATCGGCTCGCGCTCTGCATGGAGGTCGGCGTCGATCTCGGCCGCCCCACGGCCGTCGAACTGGTCGCCGCGGAGCATTCGGCCCTTTTCGCGGGCGATGTCGCCTACTTCCTCGCGACGGGCGCGGGGCGGACCTACTGGGTGGTCGATTCGGAGTCGGGACGCCAGACGGAACTCCCGAAAGCTGCACTGTCGTCATCCGCGGTCGAATCGGCCCGTTTGCAGATCGGGCGGATGGGGGTCGAGGATCTCGGGATGCAGCTGAAACTCCAGAGCGACGCGTATCGGACCACCGTCGCGAGCCTTGATCGCATTCTTCATGGGAGGCCGTCCGATCCCGGCCCTGATGACGTGGAGGCGCACGTCTCCCAACGACCGCTTCGCGAACTCGTGGTGGAGGCGTTGGACGGGATCGTCGATCAGGCGATATCCACCGGCAGAAACGACAACTGGATCGACCTCGAGCTCGATCCCCAGAGCGAAACGCTTCGTCCCTCGCCGCTCGACGCGGATGTCTACTCCGGACGAGGTGGCTTGTCGCTGCTCTTCGAACGAGCGTATCGGGTGCTGGGGGACCGCCGTTGGCTCGACCTCGCGCGATCGGCGCTCGGTCATGAGTTCGCGATCTGGCAACAGGTCGCCACGCGGGAACAGTTCCTCCGTGGTGCGCCGAGCGGTCTGCTCCAGCGGGCCGGTCTGGTCGGGGGTTTGTGGGCGATCGGTCGCCACGAGGGATTCGGCGGCCACCGGGTCGCGGCCCGTGAGCTCGCCACGTCGATCTCCGATCGGACGATCCGCAACGATCAGAGCTTCGATGTTATTGCGGGGTCCGCGGGCTACATCCTCCTCCTGCTCAGGCTCGCTGAAGAGGAGGAGATCCCGGGGGTGCACGAGGTCGTGGGTCGGCTCGCCGATCACCTCGTGGCCAGACAGGTGGACGACGGTGGGCCCGGCTGGCAGACGTCGGTCGGCGGCGCGATTCCGCTCTGCGGGTTCGGACATGGCCGGGCGGGAATCGGACTCGCCCTCCTGGAGGCCGGTCGCGCATTGGATCGCCCCGACCTCCGGCGATTCGCGATGTCGGTGTTCGAAGCCGAGCATGGATGGCGTGGTGCGACGCCGGCGGAGGGATGGCCGGACTATCGAATGTTGAATCCGAATGAACGCTCGAAGGCACCGATGGGTGCGAATCGATGGTGTGCCGGCACCGAAGGCATCGCGCTTTCCCGAGCCGCGGCGCTTGCGGTGGTCGACGACCCGCTGCTCCGGGACGATCTCGATTTCGCGATGGAGACCGTCCGTCCACGCACGGTTCCCGGTCGAGTGCACCTCTGTTGTGGTCTGACCGGACGGATCCTCGCGCATCAGACGCTCGATCGACTGCTCGACGAACCCGGATTGTTCGATCGAAAGCGATCGATGGGGGTCGTGGCGTGTTCGCTCGACCCCCGGGTCACGCCCGAACCTTCCGTGATGGGGGTGGGGCTCTTCCAGGGCACCGGCGGACTGATCTGGACGGCGCTGTCGCTGCTCGACGACGACGGAAGCGATCTGCTGCTCCTGCGTCCCTGAGTTCAGGAGTCGTCGGTCGTCACGGAGGGATCGGCGGGATTTTCCATTCCGCGGTCATGCCGGCGACCGAGCGTTGGAGGGAACGGTTCCTGCCGATGGCGGTTCGCAGCGAACGCGGCTCGACGACGTGGTGTACGAAAAATCGCATCCGAGGTGGCGACTCACGGATCGGTCGTCGATACCATCGGTGATTCAAGTACGCTCGATTCCGACGCGGAAACGGTTCTTGAAAATCCGCCTGAGGCCCCCGAGAAGAAACTGCAATGTCGCAGGAAAATGGCGGACTCGTGTCGCTCGTCGCAATGTGCTGGAAGAACGATGAGCTGAAGGCTCGTTTCGTGCGTGATCCGATCCCGGTTCTTGCCGCGCACGGCATGCCGGTCGATGACGGCATGGATGTGAAGGTCGTCGACCGCATAAGGCGGAGCATCGGTGTCGGACCACCCTCGATCACGGTTCACATCCGCTTCCTGCGACCGGACTATCCGGAGGCCGGATCCTCGGAGTCGGACGCCGGCCGCCCGCCGCTCTGGCGACTGTTCGACGGGTGCTGGAGGGACGACGCCTTCAAGGACCGCTTCATGGTCGATCCCGAGTCGATGCTCCGCGAACATGGCTTGCCGGTCGCGGAAGGGATGAGCATGCAGGTCACGGAGAACATCCGGCAGAGCATCGGGGCTGCGACGCCTTCCATGACCGTTCAATTCTGTTTTACTCGCCCTTGAAGCCCCGCATTCGGGGTCGGACGGTTTCGCCCGGCTTCAGGAACCTTCGGACGGCGGATCGGATCGCATCAGGCGGCACGCTTCCTCGAAGTCCTCCGGGGTGTTCACGTTCCAGAGCAGCAGTCGCTCGCGATCCGCGAGTGGCACCCGAGTGGCATCGGGGCCGAGTCGCTCGACGAGGCGATGCACCGCGCGATCATCGGCGTCGAGCATGTCGCGCACCACGTCCAGGCAGTCGCTTCCGATCCGGCAGGGAAGACCACGCACCCGCGGTTCCGAGGACGAGGTGAAGCACGCCATCCCGTCGTCGTCACCGACCAGCAGTCGGGCGAGCAGGCCGGCGGGCAGAAGCGGAAGGTCGCAGGGGACGACCAGGTATTGCGGGGCGATGTCGCTCGCGAGGGCGGCTTCGATCGCCGCGAGCGGACCGGCATCGGGTCGAAGGTCCTCGATCGTCTGGTGACCGACGAGTCCGTGCGGCGACCCCGCGATCACGACCTGCCGACAGAAGCCGGCGAGCATGTCGCGCATGCGTTCGACCATGCTTCGGCCGTCGGGGAGGATCATGCCGCCCTTGGGGACGCCCATTCGTCGGCTGGCCCCGCCGGAGAGGATCACCGCGGCGTACGGCCAGGGTTTCGGTGGTTCGAGACGGATCATGCCGGCGTTTCCGGTGAGGTGGCGACGACCGGTTCCGCCGCTCGATCCGCAAGCACCCGGGCCGCGAAGGCCGCGCCGTCGGCGCAGCCTGCACCGGGGACCCGGACCAGGGGTCGGGGCCCGTCGCCTGAGCGTTCCGCAGTGATCTTGGCGCCGGCGGCGAGCATGCCGGGCTCGAGCACCCGGGCGTACATGCCGATCCGATTCCAGAGGATCCGCTTGAACTCCGGCGAGATGGAATCAAGCACGTAGCAGGGGGGCCGTACCCGGGTGATCTCGAGGGCCACGCCGCCGTCGAAGAAAAGCCGGTCGCCGGCGGTCAGGAGCTGGACCCCCACGCCGGCGACGGTGAGATTCTCACCGAGGTCGCCGGGCGCGAGCGGGATCCCGGTCTCGTCGGCGATCGCTTCGAGCAGTTCGAGATCGATCAGGGAGATCGCCTGGACCGGGGTCCGGTGCTTCTCGTGATCGTGACCGTCCCCCTCGATCCCGGCCGCGTGCACGGAGGCGGTGGGAATCGACGTCTTGGGGATGCCGCCCGGCGAACGATTGATGGAACGAAGCACCGACATGTCCACATGGTACGCCCGCGACCGCCCGCGCCCCGCCCCGAACCTCGACGTCCGGTACGCTCCTCGCCATGAATCCGACTTCCATCGACTTCTCGCTCGCCGGCCGGCATTCGGTCGTCTGTGGCAGCACCCAGGGCATCGGCCGGGCGATCGCGGAGGCGTTCGCGGCCGCGGGCTCGTCCGTCACGCTGGTCGGCCGCAACGAGGACGGCCTGGAGCAGGTGCGGTCCGCGTTGACCGTCGCCGCCGGCCAGCAGCACCGGACGCTCTGCGTCGATTTCTCGGATTGGCGGGCCGTCCAGACCGCGGCGGATCGGTACGCCGCCGAGTACGGTCCGGTGCACGTCCTGATCAACAACACCGGCGGCCCGGCGGCCGGATTCGCGGTCGACGCGGAACCCACCGACTTCCTCAAGGGCTTCGAGATGCACCTCGCCTGCGGACAAACACTGGTGCAGGCGTTCGCGCCGGGCATGCGGGAGGCCGGCTACGGCCGCGTGATCAACATCATCTCGACGTCGGTGGTGACGCCGATCAAGGGGCTCGGGGTGAGCAACACCATCCGGGGCGCGGTCGCGAACTGGGGTCGGACGCTCGCGGTTGAACTCGGGGGATTCGGCATCACGGTCAACAACATCCTGCCGGGCTTCACGGACACCGCCCGCCTCGCCGCGCTGTTCGAAGGAAAGGCCCGTCGGGGCGGCAACACCGTCGACGATGTCCGAAGCCAGGCCGTCGCGGGAATTCCCGCGGGCCGCATCGGCGAACCGGCGGAGATCGCCGCGGCCGCGCTCTTCCTCGCCTCGCCCGCCGGTGGGTACGTCAACGGCGTCAATCTTCCGGTCGACGGGGGTCGGGTGGTGCAGTCATGAGCGGCGACCCGAACGCGATGATCGAGATCACCAACCTCCGGTCCGGGCAGATGCTCGAGCCTTCGATGCAGCCTGATCGAATGCCGGTGGTGAACCCGGCGACGGCGCAGACCATCGCGACCGTCCCGGTCGGCACCGCGGAAGAGGTGGACCTCGCGGTCGCCGCGGCCCGCGAAGCGTTCTCCGGTTGGGGCGGACTTCCCGCGCTGGAACGCGCGGGCTGTCTCAACCGGCTTGCGAACCTGATCGAGGCCAACGTCGACGAACTCGCCCGGATGGAGACCGANGACAACGGCAAGCCNCTCGCGCTGGCCCGGGATCTCGAGATTCCGCGGGCGGCGTCGAACTTCCGGTTCTTCGCGGGGGCGATCCTTCACGCGAAATCCGAGGCGTACGACCTCGGAGGCATGGGGCTGAACTATTCGCTCCATCGTCCGCGGGGCGTCGCGGCGTGCATCTCGCCGTGGAACCTGCCCCTCTANCTCTTCACGTGGAAGATCGCGCCGGCCCTCGCCACGGGAAACACCGTGGTCGCGAAGCCGAGCGAGATCACGCCGCTCACCGCGTTCCGGCTCTCACAACTCGCGATCGACGCGGGGTTCCCGCCGGGTGTCTTCAACGTCGTGCACGGTCGCGGCGACGTGGTGGGGCAGCGACTGGTCGAGCATCCGGACGTTCCGACCATCACCTTCACCGGCGGCACGTCCACCGGGGCCCGGATCGCGGCGACCGCGGGACCGATGTTCAAGCGGATGTCGCTCGAGCTGGGTGGCAAGAACGCGGTGGTGATCTGCGAGGACGCCGATCTCGAGACGGCGATGCCGACGATCGTGCGGTCGTGTTTCCAGAACCAGGGCGAGATCTGCACCTGCAGCTCGCGGATCCTGGTCCATCGGGATCGCATGAAGGCCTTCGTCTCCCGCTTCCTCGATTCGGTCGCGGGACTCAAGGTCGGCGATCCGCTCGACAGCGAGACNGANCTGGGGCCGCTGGTCTCCGCCGATCATCGGGAGAAGGTCGAAGCGGCGATCGANCGGGNNAAGGCCGAGGGCGGCACCGTCGCCTGCGGNGGTGGTCGCCCGAGNCANCTGCCCGATCGCGTNAAGGACGGNTTCTTCCTGGAGCCGACGGTCTTCATGGGACTCGACCAGGACTGCCGGACCAATCAGGAGGAGATCTTCGGTCCGGTGGTGACGATCCAGGGTTTCGACACCCACGGAGAGGCGGTCGATCGGGCCAACGCGACCCCGTACGGGCTCGCCTGCTCGATCTGGACCCGGGACCTCGAACGCGCCCACCGCATGGCCGCCCGCATCGAGTCCGGCATGACCTGGGTGAACGCCTGGATGCTTCGCGATCTGCGGACGCCCTTCGGCGGCATGAAGCACTCGGGCGTCGGCCGCGAGGGTGGCGAGGAGGCCCTGCGGTTCTTCACCGAAACGCGAAGCGTGACCATCGCCCANCCGGGCTGACCATTCGATTTCCCGACCTGACGCACCCGNCGGGCTCGANNCCGAGACCCGTTCGACGGAGCCATCATGAGCGTTGATTCAGACCGCATCGACTCGCAGGCCGCCCCCGAACCGGTGGGGGCCTATCCGCACGCCCGTCGGGCGGGGAACCTNNTGTTCCTGTCCGGCGTCGGTCCAAGAAAACGTGGTTCGAAGGACATTCCCGGCGTGACCCTCGGGGCCGACGGCGAGGTGGTCGCNAAGGACATCGAGGCGCAGTGCCGGTCGTGTTTCGACAANGTNAAGGCGATCGTCGCGGACGCGGGCGTGCCCTGGAAGAACGTGATCGACGTGCTGGTCTTCCTCACGGACATGAAGAACGACTTCAAGGGCTACAACGCGGTCTACGCGGCGTACTTCGCGGGGGAGGGGAATCCGAATCCCACGCGGACGACCATCGAGATCAACGCCCTTCCGACGCCCATCGCGGTCGAGGTCAAGGTGATCGCCACCATCGACTGAGTTCGAACTTCAGCCGGCGCTCGCGTCGTCGAGTCCGGGCTGCGCCTTCAGCGAGTCCTGTTCCTGCTGGTTCTCGAACAGGAAGACGTGATCGGGCACCGCGGTCAGCAATCGGCCGTCGGCGGTGTAGGCGTAGGTGTAGTGNGCGGTGCCGCCGAGTTCCGANGTCGGNAGCACGATCTCGAAGTTCTTCGCGGTCACCCGCCGGTAGACCGGCTTNGCGGTGAAGCCGCTGGCCTGNTCGATCGGNGGCCGGTCGGTNAGCGTNGCGATCAGGGCGTTGCCGTCGGCGTCGGCNGGNAGNNTGCCGTCGTTCGACTTCGACCAGCCGGTGATCNCGGCNGCNGCCCAGTTCGCGACGGGCTGCAACAGGGANTCNNNCTGNAC
>NZFT01000125.1:0-22233 GCA_002690755.1 Phycisphaerae bacterium | reverse complement strand
TGNNCCNGGAGTTGGANGCCATNGTCTCCTTCGCACCGTCNNTGAAGGTCANNGCGACNGCGAGNNCNGNNCCGATCACCGTCGCNAGGAGNACGACGAGNACGATGACCGCGTTGCCGCGGCGNNGNTTGAAGTCGGAGTGGGCGGCTTGGCGGGTNGCGNANNTCATCGNTTNNTCCGGTNNNCGGCGGGNNGGGAGAATCGNNNCCNNCGGNNTGCCGNTCACGNNAGCGATCGTAGCACCGCCCGAACGGGACTGCCGTCGAAGCCGGCCAGCTTNAGCGGCGGGGCGATGAACTCGTACNTTCCGTCTTCCACGCCNTCGAGGNCGAGCCCNTCGACGATCGCCATGTCGTGGGCGAGAAAGCGNCGNTGNGCGGTGATTNCNGCGTCNTCGAAGAGNTCCACNCTGGGNGNGTCGGTNCCNACCAGNCGGACGCCGAGNCCGTGCAGGTGNTCGACGAGGTCCGGNTCGAGNCCGCTGAAGTCCTGGTTGAACGTACGGAAGCCGTCGAACGTCCCGGTCGCGAGCAGCACGCGTTCCTCCGTCGGGGTCCGGGGGAGATCCTCGATNCGGATCCGTTCGCCGCGACGACCGGGAACCTGCATCACGTCGCAGGGGCCGANGTAGAGATCNAGNGGCTGNTCGTCGATCGCNCGCGCGCCNTCNCCGTAGTGNCAGGGGCCGTCNGCNTGNGCACCGAGGTGCACGCTGGCNTGGAGCGTNGAGAGNTTCACGGAAGCNCCGTCNCGNATCCNCCAGAGNAATTCCTGNGTNGGCGGGGTGTCGCCGGGCCANACCTTCGAGATGCCGGGTTCGATCGCNGGGGTGATGTCGATGAGCATCGNGAGTCTCCGGGNAACGNTTCAGGAACCNGACAGGGNGNTCNTGGTGNANNCNAGNNCNANCAGGATCACGANGNNCGGNANNCCGANNNCNGCGATCNTNCGCAGGGNNNTCGCCTGNCGNCGACTCTTCGCGAGGGCNGTNGCGTAGGGGATCCGGGTGAAGCTCACCATGTCGTANANCGGCGTCCACCAGAANGGAACCACCGCNCCGAGGAACTGACTNCCCTTCTTGGCNAATCGCTGGGTCCGGCTGCCGGNNCGGTCCCGCATGTCGATGAACTGNTCGAGNGCGAGNTCCGCGATCGCGTTNGCNTTGTCGATCCGNNNCGCCTCGTAGGCGGTGATCGCGGNGTCGAGATCATCGTTCGANGCGAGCGCGGTCACCAGTCCNTCNACGTCNTCGAACGAGGCGTTCGCGCCCTGCCCGTAGAACGGGACGATCGCGTGCGCCGCATCGCCGAGGAGCACNGCNCGGCCCCGATGCCACGGACGACANCGGATGGTGACCAANGGGCTGGTGGGATTTCGTCGCCAGTCCTCCACCAGCGTCGGCATGTGCGGGACCGCNTCGCCGTAGTGTCGNTCGAAGAACNNGACGACCGTGGCGTCGTCGGCGNCGTCGAGGGTCGAGAAGGANTGNTCNCCCTCGAAGGGCCAGAACAGGGTGCAGGTGAACGANCCGTCGATGTTGGGGAGGGCGATCATCATCGAGCCGCCGTGCGGCCAGACGTGNAGCGCGTTCGGATCGACNCGNAACCGCCCGTGCGGNCCGGTGTCGTCGTCCGCGGGCGGAATCGTGAGNTCCTTGTAGCCGGCGGCGAGGTAGTCCTGNGAGAAGTCGAANCGACTGGTCCGCTGCATCGCNGCNCGNACCGCGCTGAAGGCGCCGTCGGTNCCGACCACGAGATCCGCNTCNACGCGTTCCCGACGACCGTCGGNGTGTTCGAAGATCGCGGCGGGNCNNTNGTGATCCGCGANGTCGGCGTCCACGCACCGCGCCTCGAANACGATCTCNACGCCNNGCGTCGCGGCNGCGGCNTCCACCAGCATCCGGTTGAGTCCGCTTCGGCTCACGGANTTGATCGCGCGTTCGGGNTCNCGGCTGTANGANGAGAAGATCTCCTCNCCCTGCACGTGNACCATGCGGCCCGGCATGCGGATCGCCTCGGCGAGNACCGCNTCCTCGACNCCGGCGGCCCGAAGGGCGTGCAGGCCACGGACGCTGATCGCGAGGTTGATGGANCGTCCGCTCTCNGCGTCGGCTCGACGGGGNTCNAGGCGGCGTTCGAACANTCGGACCCGNTGTCCGGCCTTGCCGAGCTCGGCGGCGAGCATCGCNCCGGCGAGGCCGGCACCGGCGATCACGATGTCGTGGGCGTGGGGCATGCTTGNATCAGAGCGAACGAAGGACCTCGGCGACGCGNAGNCAGTCGGCGAAGGTGTTGTAGAGCGGNACCGGCGCGAGCCGGACGACGTCGGGGGGTCGGAAGTCCGCGATGATGCCGTGGGGNGCGAGGGCGTCGAACCGTTCCCGGGCGCGATCGGCGATGCGGACCGACAGCTGACATCCGCGTTCCTCGGCGTTCCCGGGCGTGATGACGACGCTTCCCTCGGGGAGCATCTCGCGGAGGCAGGCGTGGAGGTAGCCGGTGAGCACGCGACTCTTCGCCCGCAGGGCGGGCATGCCCGCCTCCTGGAAGAGTGCCAGCGATGCGATCAGCGGGGCCATGGCGAGGATCGGCGGGTTGCTGAGCTGCCAGGCTTCCGCGGTCGGCACCGGGATGAAGGTGTCTTCGAGGTGCATCCGGAATCGCGTGTCGGGGTCGTTGCCCCACCAGCCCGCGAACCGCGGGATGTCGGGGTTCGTCGCGTGTCGTTCGTGGATGAACGCGCCGGCGACGGCGCCCGGCCCGCCGTTGAGATACTTGTACGTGCACCACGCCGCGAAGTCGACGTTCCAGTCGTGCAGGGCGAGCGGAACGTTGCCGGCCGCATGGGCGAGATCGAAGCCCGCCATCGCGCCGACCGCATGGGCCGCGTCGGTGATCGCGGCGAGATCGAGAAACTGGCCGGTCCGGAAGTTCACGCCCCCGAGCATGACGGTCGCGAGCCGTTCGCCGAGTCGCTCGATGGTGTCGAGGACGTCTTCGAGTCGGAGGAGGTCTTCGCCGGGACGGGTGGGGATCCGGACCACGTCGTGATCGGGATCACCGCCTCGCGCGGCGACGTGTGAATGCACCGCGTAGGTGTCGCTCGGAAACGCCCCGTCCTCCATGAGGATGATCCGACGCTCGCCCTCGGGTCGGAAGAACGACATCAGGAGCAGATGCAGGTTCGCGGTCAGCGAATTCATCGCGACCACTTCGCCCGGCAGCCCGCCGACGACGTGTGCGAAACCCGCCCGGAGATTTTCGTGGTAGGGATACCAGGGACGGGTCGCCTCGAAGTGACCTTCCACGCCGAGCCCGGCCCAGTCGTCGAGTTCCTGTTCCACGATGCCGCGGGCTTCGACCGGTTGCAGTCCGAGCGAGTTGCCGACGAAGTAGCCGGTGGCCGATCCGTCCGGCCCCTTGGGCAGGTGGAAACGATCGCGGAACCTCGCCAGCGAGTCGACTTCGTCGAGTCGGGCGGCGCCCGCCGCGGTCGGGTCGAGGTCCGATGCGGCGATGCCTTCGAACGGTGATGGCACGATCACGTCGTTCCCATCGGTCACGAAACGCCTCCTTCGGGAACCGGCAGTCCGAGAAACTCGAGGGCGGTGCCGCCGAGGAGCCGGTCACGGGTGGGCGCATCGAACGCGTCGATCGAACGGATCAGTTCGCCCGGCACGTGTTCGCCGAGGGGGAACGGATAGTCGCTGCCGAGGGCCACCCGATGGGCGCCGACCCGTTCGACCAGGAACCGGAGGGCGTCCGCATCGTGGACCAGCGAGTCGTAGACGAAGCGGCCGAGGAGATCGGCGGGGGCGGTCTGGCTGTCGACGGCGCAGAGATCGGGCCGGACCGCATGTCCGTGTCCGATGCGTCCGATCGTGAACGGGAAGGCCCCGCCGCCGTGGGCCAGTCCGATCCGGAGATCCGGCAGACGGTCGAGCACGCCGCCCATCGCGAGGCAGCACGCGGCGCGGGCGGACTCGGCGGGCATGCCCACCAGCCAGGGCAGCCAGTACTTCGGCATCTCGGGGGTGCCCATCATCTCCCAGGGATGGACGAACACCGCGGCCCCGAGTCGGGCGGCGGTCTCGAACACCGGGAAGAGGGCGGGCTCGTCGAGGTTCCACTGCTCGACGTGCGAGCCGATCTGGACGCCGCGAAGACCGAGTTCGGTCACGCACCGTTCGAGCTCGGCGCAGGCGAGGTCGGGGGCCTGCATCGGAATCGTGCCGAGGCCCTCGAAGCGACCTGGATGGTCGCGAATGACGCCGGCGAGGTGATCGTTGAGCATTCGCGAGACTTCGAGGGCATCCGCGGGCTTCGCCCAGTAGCTGAACATCACCGGCACGGTGGAGAGGACCTGGACGTCGACGCCGTGCTCGTCACAATCCGCGATCCGCCGTGCGGGGGACCAGCAGCTGTCGTCGATCTCCCGGAACCCCTTGCCGTCGATCAGCATCTTCGCCCGGCACGGGGCGATGTGATCGAGCGAGATCCAGCCGCCGTAGCCGAACTTCTCGGCGAGGTCGGGCCACCGCTCGGGAAGCAGATGGGTGTGAAGATCGACGGTGGTGCCGCACATGATGGGGAATCGTACCCCGAGGGGGTGCCCGGGTCAGTCGCGACCCAGAATGAGTGAGGCGAGTTCCCTTCCGAGATCGCCTTCCACCACGATCCCCGCTTCATCCACGGGGGCGAGGATCCGCTGGAGGCGGAGCACGTCCTCCCCACCTTCAACGGTCCGGCGGAATCGCGGCCCGATTCCAGCGAGCCGGCAACCGTCGTCGAGGAGGCGAGTCGCGAGGCGGCCGCATCCCGGGTCGTCGATCGGCAGGTCGATGAAGACCACCGCCGCGTGCGCCGCGTTCTCCATCACGAGGAGGGCGGAACGGACGGCGTCGATCGAGGCCGTGCCGATTCGATCCAGTTCGATGCGACCCACGCCACGGGCCGCGTCGAATCGGACGTGGAGTTCCCCGGCATCGGGTGATCCGTCCTCACCGTCGGTGTCGATCGTGGCCGTTCGCCCGCGGGCTTCGTAGAGGTTCCTGATCAGATCAGCGGTCGCCTCGGGGACGAAGGCGGTGATCGGCGTCTCCTCCCGGAGGGGGTGCCAATAGAGAAAGCAGGAGTGCCGGGACCGGGCGTCGCCGCCGGCGTCACCCCCGACGCCACCGCGAAGCGAGGTCTCGGCGGGGGTGGTGCCGAGGCACAGGGCGGAGGCGGTCGAACCGAATCCGAGGTTCATCTTCTGACTGAAGGGATGTCTCGCGGTCGGCTGGCTCCAGATCCCGAGGAGTCCGAGGGCGTCGCCCGCCGACTCGACCGCCGCCCGCATCGGTCGCATCAGTCCGTGGCCGCGGTGGGCATGATCGATCACCGCCTGACCGGCTTCGCCGATCGGGCCGAGATCCGGACGCTCGAGGGCGTAGTGGCCGACGAAGTCGCCGTCGTGGGTCTCGCAGATGATCGACTTGATCCGGCCCTGCTCGTTCAAGGCGTCGACGCGGTCGGGGTAGTAGAGATCGGGATTCGGATAGGAGTGGCCGTACGACTCGTAGATGCGGCGTGCGACCTCCAGTCCGTCGCCGGGGTGGTAGTCGCGAATGCGATATTCCACCGTCGATTCCGAAGGGTCCGTCTCGGCGTGGTCCGCCTCCGCCGCGTCGCGATCGAGTCGGGCCTGGGCCGTCTCGAGCACGTGGATCGCCGCATGGTCACGGTGGGCTCGGAGGTGGAGCTCCGAGCCTTCCGGACCACGTTGCACCCACCAGAGTCGATCGAACACCCGGGCGGGACGGATCTGTTCCGGGATGGCGTGGCCGGGGGCCTCGAGGTCGTCGTCACCGAGCGGCACGCCTCGCTCGAGGATCGCGAATTCGATCGCGGCGGCGTCGATGGTGACCCCGATCGACAGATCGACGGGATCGTCACCACCTTCCATGATCTCGCGCTCGACGAGATTAACCGCGGAGATCAGGGCGTCGAGGAGGGCGTCGTGACGTGATCCCTCGACGTCGGCGAGCGTGATCGCCCGGGAAGCGAATTCCCGCAGCATCGGCTCCATTTCGGGGAGGCCGGGGATCTCGAGTCGGAAGTGGAGATGGTCGCTGGGGTCGGGCATGCCGTGGCCTCGGTCGTGGGATTTGGTGATGGCCGGTACGCCGGTCGGACGGAAGCGGACAGACTAGCGAATCGGAGGACCGTGCTTCCGCGAAAGCCGTTCGTCCTGCAACCGAGCGGCGTCGTGTCGGTCTAGGATCGCGCCTTCCATGAATTGCCTCCGACGAAATCTCGTTGCACACCCGTTCCACCTCATCGGGCGGACGACGCACCGACTGGCGCTGATGGCGGCGGCGGCTTGTTCGGCGATCGCCGCTGGCCAGGCGCCGGATCCGGTGGCGGCGGGTGACGACGAGGCGGCCACGGTCCTCGCCGGCGAGCTTCCCGCGGCCGCCGACGCCCCCCGGATCTTCGGCGTCGAGGAGGCCCCGGAGATCGACGGCGTGCTCGAGGAGATCTGGAAGGACGGCACGCTTCTGGCGGACACCTGGCGGCAGGTCAATCCGGACGAGGGTGCGATGCCCACGCAGCGGACCGAGGTCCGGCTGATGCGGGACTCTCGGAACCTGTACGTGGGCGTCCGCTGTTTCGACGACGAGCCGTCGAAGATCATCTCGCGGGTGATGATCCGGGGCGGACCGATCAACCGGGACGACAACATCCTGATGGTCCTCGATCCGAAGCGGGATCTCCGCACCGGTTATGTCTTCCGCATCAGCCCCAACGGCACCCGGGCCGACGCCAGGCTCGTCAACGGAAGATCGGACTACAACTGGGACGGGCAGTGGTACGGACGCTCGGCGATCGACGACGAAGGCTGGACCGCGGAATTCGTGGTGCCGTTCCGGACCATTTCGATCGACGTCGACAATCTCGACTGGGGCATCAATTTCGAACGCGCCATCCGACGCAACAACGAGACGGTCCGATGGCAGTCCGCGGATCGCGACGTCAGCGTCACCTCGGTCGCGGACGCGGGCGTGGTCGAGATGTTCGGCGACATCGACCAGGGTTCGGGGATCGACGTTCGTCCTTACGGGAAGATCAACGTCTCGGAGGACGACGGTGTCGACGTCGCCGCCACCGGCGGCGTCGATGTCTTCTGGAAGGTCACGCCCGGCCTGACCTTCGTGGGGACGGTGAATCCCGATTTCGCGGAGACCGAGGTCGACCAGCGGGTCATCAACTTCTCGCGATTCTCGATCCGCTTCCCGGAGAAACGCGACTTCTTCCTGGAAGACGCCGGCTACTTCGACTTCGGCGGCATCCGTTCGACGCCGCTCCCGTTCTATTCGCGGCGGATCGGTCTCTCGCCCCAGGGCGAACCCGAGACCATTCTCGGCGGGGTGAAACTGACCGGGAGCATCGACGACGTCGCGGTCGGAATCCTCGACACCCAGATGAGCGACGACGTCTCGCCCTCGGGGCGGAACTACTTCGCGGGCCGGGCGCTCTTCAACGTGCTCGAGCAGTCCTCGATCGGGGTGATCGCGACCAACGGCAATCCACTCGGTCCGGAATCGAATTCCCTGATCGGCGCCGACTTCAACTTCAAGACGACGGATCTCGAAGGCGGCCGGACCATCTCCGCCAACGCCTGGTTCCAGCAGACCATCACCGAAGGGCTCGAAAGCGCCGACGCGACGGCGGTGGGGGCCCGCATCGCCTATCCGAACGACACGCTCAACCTGAGACTCGGTTGGGCCCGGATCGGTTCCGACTACTTCCCCGCGCTCGGATTCGTACAGCGGACCGGCATCCACGAATTCTTCGGTGGGGGGCGTTACCGATGGCGACCCGAAGCGGAGCTCGTTCGGAGCGTGGACGTCGGCGTCGGCGGATTTCTGGTCACCGATCTCGACTTCGCGACCGAGAGCATGGATCTGGAGTTCGACATCCCGCGGATCCAGTTCGAGCGAGGCGACACCGTGTATCTCGAGTACGGGATCCAACAGGAAGTGCCGACGCAGGACTTCCTCGCCGCCGGCCAGTTGCTGATCCCGGCCGGCGACTACACGTGGAACCGGATCGAAGCGGGGTTCGAGACGACCTCGAAGGAGCCCGTCGAGATCGGTGGTTCGACGGGCTGGAGTGGCTACTACGGTGGCTCGAGGACCACCATCTCCGGCGACTTCCGATGGCAACCGATGCCGAGTTTCCTCTTCACGGCGCAAGCGCAGTGGAACGAGATCGCACTCGATACCGGTCGCCTCGACACCTGGCTGGTATCGAGTCGCGTCAATTTCTACTTGAGCCCCGACGTTTCGTGGGAGAACCTCGTCCAGTACGACACGCAGTCCGGCACGGTCGGCGTGAACAGTCGATTCCGCTGGTCCCTGCGGGACGGGCAGGAGGTCTTCCTGGTCTTCAATCAGAACGTCGAGGCCGATGATCTCGACTTCACGATCGACACCACCGAATTCGTCGCGAAGATTGGCTGGACCTTCTCGTTCTGACGATGAGAAGAGTGGTGGGTCGGGATCGAGAGAATCCCGTCCTTGGAACAATTCGAAGAGGTCAGCGCCGCTGGAAGGCGGTCCGATATGACGTGTGCCGGAGACGTGCCTGGTGGGATTCCGCGCAGTTCATTTCTTGAGATTCGGTGATTCGACCCGCGTCGCGGGCCGGATGCCGTCGCTGCCGGCGCTCCTGATGACGTCGCTCTGGTGGTGTGGGTCCGTCGAGGCGAGTGTCACGGGTTCCACGCCCGACGTACCACTCCCGCTGCTCGATTCGATCCGGCAGACGCCGCCCGGATCGAGGGACGCCTCGATCGCGCTCGGCGGCTTCGCGGACGGGGGGCCGATGATCGCCGGTCTCACGTCGGATCTCGAGGCCCTCGATCTGCTCCTTCGCGAGGATCAGCGATCCGAAACCATGCCGAGCATGAAAGGTTTCGGTCGGGTGAACGGCGTCGAGGATCCGACTCGCGGCATTCTCGGGATCGGTGGGGTGGATCTCGACTGGCGTCCGAGTCGCACCTTGTCGGTGGCGGTGGTCGCGGGTGGCCGGATCGATCGCAGTCGGGCCTTCGCATCCGAACGAACCGCGGCGTCTTCGTCGCCATTCCTCGAACGCGACTCCTGGGCGGGGCCGAAACTCGCCAGCCGGAGTTCAGCCTTCGACGGGCTCGCCTTCGGTGGCGAGAGCGCGGCCGAAGCGAATCCATTCGCAGGGGAACGTCTTTTCGCGACGCCCGCGGAGGCGCGCGGGCTCGAACGAAACTTCTTCGCGACTCGGGCGGTCTTCCGCCCCGCGGACGGCGCCTCGATCGGGCTCATCGCGACCCGGGGTGGGGGTCTGACCGGCGATTCCTCGCTCTTCGGCTTCGATCTCGATCAGCGAATCGCCGGCCAGCGGGTTCAGGCGTGGGTCCAGCATGCGATGGGGGACGGCGCCGAGGACGAGCAGGACACGGATCGGAGCGCCGTCGGCGCGTCGATCGATGGATCGCTCGGTGGTGTGAAGTACGGGGTCGCCTGGCGAAGACTCGGTGAGCACTTCGATTCGGGACTCGGGCGAACCGGCACCGCGGGCACCCATGCGATCACCGGCCGGATGGGCTGGTCGCTGCCGCTCGAAGGCATGCCGTTCATCAAAAGCTGGGAGTTCGGAGTCCGCACCCGCTTCGACACGGATCTTCAACTCGAATCACGAAGCATCGATCTCTCGATCGACGCGGCGCGGTTCCAGATGGAGACCGGGGACCGGATCAGTTTCGGCATCGATCAGCGGATCCGGACCGCCGTGAAGCCGTTCGAGGACGATTTCACCGATCGTCGCGAACGGTTCCGGGTCGGGGTCGATACGAATCCGTCGCGCCCGTTCCAGTTTGGTGGCAGCATCGCCTTCGGCGATCCGGTCGGCGTCGTCGAGACCTCGTGGCGGGGTGGGGCCCGCTGGAAGCCGGCACCGGGACTCGATCTTTCCGGCGAGGTCGCCATCGACCGACGAATCGACGGCATCGCGGCGGGTGACACGCTTCGCACGGCCTTGAACGGTCGCGCCAGAATCGCATCCGATATGACCTTCGCGGGGCGTTTCGGCTTCGATGCGGGGCGTGAACGGGTCTCGCTTGGTCAGGAAATAGGCTTCCGGATCGCCCGGAACGCGAGTCTGAGCATGCGTCTGGATCAGGATGTCCCCTTCCAAAGCAAGGTCGGCAGCGGACGTCCGGTGCTTCGGGCGAGCGTGCGGGGGTCGTTCGAGTTCTGAGCACGAGGTTGCCGTGGTCACGCTGGTGGATTCTGTCAATCTCGCGGTGCTGAAAGAAATGCGACACAGCTTCGGCATGGGCCTCGACGTCTCTCTTGAGGACGGCGGTGACCGAGGTGCAGGCTCGCGTGGGAGAGACCTGAAGGCAGTGGCCTACGTGCATGTCGGAAGACCCGAAAACCGAGTGGGAAAGAAGGCGTCGTCGGTGTTCTGGGATCGATTCCGATGGATCTCCTCGGTGTTGATCCGGACGACGACCCCGATTTCATGCGAGCTGGTGGCTCGAGTCTTCTGCTCATGGAATTCCAGCTCCGGCTCTACCAGCAGCGCTGGATCCTTCTCGATCTCGACTCGCTTGAATACCCGATCAACTTCGATGCGATGGTCTCCCTCGCGCGGGAGGCGTCCGGCGAGTCTTCGGACGAGGCTCCGGAAAAGCCGGACAGCCCGACGGTGCTCATCGAAGTGGTCGAGTCGCACTGCCCGGACATCGGGGATCCCCTCGGTCTGGACCCCGAAAGCGGTGTCTCTTCGGAGATGCCCAGATCACTGACCGCACCAGTGCGTGAATCGGCGAGGATCCATCCCGACGCAATCGCGGTTCACGAGGGTGACGAGGTGATTTGCCATGCGGAACCCGTCGAAGCCGAGGATGGTCTCGAGCCGGCGTTCATTCGTCGTGAATTGGCGGACCGACTTCCTTCATGGTTGGTGCCTCAGCATCTGCGGATCGTGGATTCGATCCCGCTGAGCGGCAATGGCAAGATCGATCGCGTCGCTGCCTCGAATCGCTTCCAATCGGATGCGGCCCCGATTCAATCCTCTTCCTGAACATCCTTCGCGGTGCCTCCGGGTCCCGGGTGAATTCGAGGATCTGCTCGAATCCACGGCGGCCTCGACGCCCTGAGTTCGGATGAGGCCGTTATCGGACACTAGGGATCTTCCGCGGGCGGTCTCCTTTCAAATCGAAGAGTTGAGGTCGGTGTGGATCCCCTTCTGGCCGAAGTAACTGAGTCACCTCGACGTCCACCGCGGCGTCGGAGGCGATGGTCGGATGCCTTGGACGGGCGGAACGGCCTCGTTGACGCGAGAGTCAGGACGAAATCGGAACTGAGCCGTTCGTCCCGAGGTACCAGAAGTCGTGGATTCACCCAACTCCAATGCGGAAGAGCACGTCGACGGCGATCGTGCGACCGAGATCGAAGCGGTCACCGCTGCGCTCACCGCGACCTGGTCGACGGTTCTCGGGACCGATCCGGAAACGGAGCCGGACTTCAAACGTGCCACCGGCACGAGCCTCGACCTCATCGACATCCAGGTCCGACTCCATCGGTCCCATTCCCTCGTTCTCGATCTGGACAAGGTCACGGAGCCGGTGACGTTTCAATCGCTCGTGGCCTGCATTCGACGAGCGGACGACGAGGACGAAGGGGCCATCTCGTCGGGGATGGATTCGGATGCCGCGGCGTCGTCGTCGGAGTCCGCGGCCTCCGCCGCTCAAATCGAACAATGGATCGCGGAACGCGTGAATCCCAAGGGTCGTGAGTACCTGATCGGGATTCGATTGGATTCTCTTCCCGACGTCACGTGGGCGGGACTTGACAGGGCGTGTCTCTCGGTCCTCGACGTGCATCCCGCGTTGCGTACCTCGGTGCACGCGCTGGATTCCGGCAAGGACTTGTCGTTCGTCCAGCGGGTGCATCCCACCCCGATGACGTCCGGCCTCGTCATCCGACCGAAGATCGACGGCGAGGGGGACGAACTCCAGACGCTCCTCGACCTGGAATCGATCGAGCCACCGCGGGTCGAGGGCTCGATCATGATGCGACCCGTCGCCTTCACCCGCGACGGCGGACTTGATTCACTGGTCCTGGTCTTCCACCATGTCGCGGTCGACGACCAGTCGCTTGGGATCATCGTCGATGATCTTCGCGAGGCGATCGGGGGATCCATGCCCGGGGCGGAGGATCGATCGTTCATCGAATGGTCTGAACGACGCTCGGATTCGAAGGACGGTGATGTCGAATGGTGGCAGGAACGGCTCGTAGACGTTCCGGTGGAGCTGGATCTTCCCGTGGTGGATTCGATCCCGCGAAGCTCCACCCGATCCCGCGAAGTCACGGCGCGAATTCCACGGGAGATGACCACTCGAATCGATCGACGACTCAAGATCGAAGGCGACACCCGAAGCGGCGTCGCGGTCAATGCGTTCAAGGAGACGCTCTTCGAACTCGACCTCGCGCGCGACGACCGAGTCTCGATCGCCACGCCGATGTCGCTGCGGGACCATCCGCTCGTCTCGCGGACGGTGGGGATGTTCCTCAACACCCTTCCGGTGGTGCTCGGAAGGAACGACGACTGCAAGGCCGCTTCGAACGCGTTGTGGGAGACCCGGCGTCATCGAAATCTTCCGTTCCTGAAGATCATCGACACGGTACCGCGAACGAAGAACGCTTCGCGGGCTCCGTGGCTCGATGCGTGCATGGGGATCATGGAGCGATCCGGTGCCGACGAATCGAGCTGGGCCCCGCTGTTCAGCGGTGCCACGGCGTTCCCCATCCTCGTGATGACCAGATGGTCGGACTCGGAGATAGAGGTCACCTGCCAGGTGCAGGAGCGGCACGGCGGAGCGAAGCTCGCGACCGAGATCATCGAGAATCTGATCGATCGAATCCAGCGTCACGCGATTTCGGGAGTGGATCGATCGTCTTCGGTCTCCGAGTTGCGGTCCGAGGTTCCGGTGGGGGAACGGCGGCCTCGCAACGTCGTCGAGATCGTCGAGGAAGTCGCGAACCGTTCCCCGGAGAACGTGGCGATCGAATCCGCGAATGGCGACAGGTCCGTCGATCATTCGATGCTTTCCCGGATGTCCAGAGGGCTGGGACGCCGACTTCAGGACGCGGGCGCCGAACGCGGGCGGCCGGTGGGGATTCTTCTCGAATCGAGCGTCGAACTGTCGATCGCGGTGCTCGCCGCCATGAGGATCGGCGGCGTCGCGATGCCGATGCCTCCGTCCACGCCGGCGCATCGACTCCGGCAGATGCTTCGACTCGCCGGCGCGAAGACGATCGTTCTTCCCAGGAATGCGCCGGTCCCCGGCTTCCTCGAGACCGACGGGGTGAGCGTCGTTCATCCCGATCGATCCGATGAATCGATTTCGGATCACGGAGATCCCTGCGAGGTCGCCGCGATCACCGGCGAAGAACCCGCATACCTCCTGTTCACCAGCGGTTCGACCGGTGAACCGAAGGGCGTGCTCGTCTCGCACGCGACGCTCGCCAATCTCGTCGATTATGAAGTCCGCCGCGCTCCGAAGACGGGAAGTGGACGATGCACGCAGTTCGCTTCCGTCGGATTCGACGTGTCCCTCCAGGAGATCTTCTCGACCTGGTCGCGGGGCGAGACCCTGGTACCGGTTCCCACGGCGGTACGACGGGATCCGGCCGAATTCGCCGCATTCCTCGAGGACCGACGAATCAGCCGCGTCTATCTTCCGCCGCTGCTGGCCCGCGCGGTCTTCGCGAATTCCGGAACGCCGAGCGCTCTGGAGGAGATCGTCTGCGCGGGCGAGGCGCTGCGGATCGACGACGGAATGAGGAAGGCCTGCAGAGGTCGTCCGTTCAACCTGGTCAACCAGTACGGCCCGACCGAGACGCATGTCGCGACGAGCGTCGATCTCGGTCGTGATCCGGAGGCGTGGTCGGACCTTCCCGGAATCGGACATCCGATCGACGGGGTGGTGATTCGAATCGAGGATGCCTCCGGCGAGCTCGTTCCGCTCGGACGATCCGGCGAAATCGTGATCGGCGGCGTCGCGGTCGGAATCGGCTATCTGGAGGACGGGCAAGGCGGATTCGAGGATCGGGCCGACGGCCGCTGGTACCGGACGGGCGATGTCGGCCGGGTCGAGGACGGAATCAGTTTTCAAGGCCGTGACGACGATCAGGTGAAGGTGTCGGGATTCCGGGTCGAGCCGCGGGAGATCGAAGTGGGGATCGCCGGCGTTCCGGGGGTCGAGGATGCCGCCGTCGTGGCGGTGAAGGGCGCGGATGGCGTCTCGCTTCGAGGTTTCTACGTCGCGGACCAGTCGATTTCGGCGGTGATGGTGACCGAGGCCCTGTCGCTCGAGCTTCCGGATTGGATGATTCCCAGGGATCTGACCCCGCTCGGGGTGATCCCACGCAGCGCGAACGGGAAAGTGGATCGCGCGCGACTCCGGGAACTTCCGGTCTCCGATGTCACGCATCGAGACCATGCCGAATTCTCCGAACGCGATCTCGAAGTGATGGCCGAACTGCACGCGTTGGTTCCCGAGATCTCGGATCTGAGATGTGGTGCGAACCAGACGCTCGGCAATGCGGGGATCGACAGTCTCGGTGCCATTCGCCTGCAGTCGATCCTCCAGCGACGGTTCGAACTCGCTGTTTCCGTCACCGGGCTTCTGGAGAAGACCGCGGAGGACGTCCTCGCGGACGTCCGGCGGTTCGGCGATCCGGATCGGAGCTCGGCATCGGCCCGAGGCATGACCCCGCCCGATCAACGCAACGACGCGGGGTCGCCAGCTTCGGATGCGGGGTCCGCTTCGGAATGGCGTCCGTTGGCGCCGATCGTTCGAGACATTCTCGCCAAGGAGGCGATGTCCGATCCCGGGATCTTCCATCTCGCCTGGCGGATCCAGCGGAGCCGTCCGTTCGATCGCGAGTTGATTCGCGACGACATCGAGATCGCGGTGCGCTCCTGGCCGACGTTGCGGAACCGCTGGTCTCCGAGCAAGGGGGTCCGAACCGTTTCGGCGGACACCGCGCCGAAGGTCGACATCCACTTCTTCGATTCGGATCCGGGGCCGGAAGTCGTTCAATCGCTCGTGATCCACCCGATGGATCTTGAACTCCAGGCGCCGATTCGAGGTGTGGCGTGGCCGTCGCCGGACGGTGGAACCACGCTGATCTTGATCGTGCATCACATCGCGGCCGATGGAGTGCTGGCCCGTGAGATGATCGACTGGCTTCTTCTTCCCGAGGAATCCCGGGCGGCGCGGCTTCCCGATTCGGAGCCGGTGGAAGTCGACGAGCGATCCGATCCCGGTTCGGTCCAGTGGTGGGTGAACCGTCTCGAGTCGAGTCTCGGGGGGCAGCGGCTCCCCCAGCCGCCGGAACGGGATCGACGCGCGGCGATGCTCGAATCCGCGTCGATGGCGGTCGACTCGTCGATGAACGATCGACTCGTCCAATACCAGCGTGACCACGCCCACGGGCGGGTCGCGGTCGCGACGGTCGCCTGGGCGATCGCGGTCGGGAGAAGTCTTGAAAAGGACACGGTGGTGCTGGGGGTGCCTTTCGCGACCAGTTCCGGCCAGGGCATCGCGGCGAGCGTCCTTCCGGTGGTGGTCCGATTGAAGGATGCGTTGGTGGTCTCGCTCGTGGATCAGGTCCGAGATCAGATTCGCGAGGGCATCATTCACCGGAACGCCTCGATGAGCGAGATCATCTCCGGTCTCCACGGCGAGGACGATCACTCCCGCGCGCCGTTCGACGGCGTGCTCACCATCGACGATCTCCGTCGGATTTCCAGCGATGGATCGTCCGTCGAATGGATTCCGATGCCCCGGAGCGCTTTTCAGTGTTCCGCGGTCCTCCCCACGAACGAGGGGTTGGGGACGCTGGGCATCTCCGCGGAACAGGGATTCCTGCAGGGTGAATCGGCATCGTCGATGCTCGAACGCTGGAGTCACCTCATCGATCAGATCCTGTCTTCGGTCATGCTCTATCGGGATTCGAATCGCGTCGATGACATCGATCATCTCACCCCCGGGATGCGATCACGACTCGCGGAATTCTCGAAGGGCGACGCGTGGGTGTCCAAGGACGCCGACGTACCGACGCGATTCGCGAAGGTCGTTCGCGAGCATGGCACGAGGGTCGCCGTCACCGACGGCACCTCGGAGGTCTCCTATCGGGAGCTCGACCACTGGAGCGACGAGGTCGCGGCCGGCCTGCTTTCCGTCGGCGTGCAACCCGGTGATCCGGTGGTGATCGAGTCAACGCGGGGGATCCCCACCATCGCCGGACTGCTGGGAATCGTGAAGGCGGGGGGCTGGTTCGTTCCCATCGATCTGGACCTGCCGCGGTCGGTCCGGGTGAATCAGATGAGAAGGTCCAGGAGCCGATTCGGCGTCGGTTCCCCCGGGTTCGCCGAACAACTCGAATTGAAGGGGCGATGCGTCGATCCGGAATCCCGCGAGGCGGTGCCCGGCGACGCCCCGGCGCGACACGTCGCAAGGGACGTTTCGGCCCCGCTGTACGGACTGTTCACCTCGGGCACCACGGGAACGCCACGTTGCGTGGTCGTGCCTCATCGGGCGGTCCTTCGACTGGTCGACGATCCGTTCTTCATTCGACTCGAGCCCGGCGCCCGCATGCTGCATGCCGCGCCGCTCGCGTTCGACGCCTCGACGATCGAGATCTGGGGGCCGCTTCTCAATGGAGCGACGGTCTGCTGCTGGACCGGACTTTCCGCGGATCTCGGTGGACTGGCCGACTTCAAACGGCGGGTCGAATTCGACCGGTGCTGGCTGACCAGCGCGCTCTTCAACACCTGCATCGACTCGATCCCCCGGTTCTTCCAGGGGATGAACACCGTGATGACCGGTGGAGACGTGGTTTCGCCGAGGCACGTCGCGCGGCTTCAGGAGCGTTTCACCGGCACCATGCTGGTGAACGGCTACGGTCCCACCGAGAACACCGTGTTCACGGCCTGCGAGGTGATACCCGCGGGGTCCGTCTTCCGGGATGAATTCGTACCGGTGGGACGTCCGATCCGCGGAACCGACATCGACATCGTGGACGACCGGGGCCGACTGGTGCCCCCCGGACGGATCGGTGAGATCGTCGCCTCCGGTGCCGGCGTCGGGCTCGGATACCTCGACGACGTCGGAGTGCCGCGGGCCACGGGCGGCTTCGTCGCCCGGAGCGAGGGCGAGATCCGCTACCGGACCGGCGATCTCGCCGCGTGGTCGACCGACGGACGGCTGCGGTTCATCGGTCGGCGGGATTCGCAGGTCAAGATCTCGGGGCACCGGGTCGAACTGTCGGCGATCGACCAGGCGTTCAGAAACGTACCTGGAATCGAGGATGCATCGACCTGTGTGATGCGGATGGGGGAAAGGTCGATGATCGGAACCGCGGTCGTCGCCCTCGATCGCTCCGAGTTCGACGAGGTGGCGGTCCGCGACGCCCTGTCCTCCCGGCTCCCCGAATGGGAGATTCCCTCCCGGATCGTGCTGATCGAAGAGATCCCGGTCACCAAGAACGGAAAACCCGACCGGCAGGCGACGTCGTCGATCCTCGCGAGTCGCGTCGACGAGCCGACGCTCGTGGACGCACCCTCCGGTTCGAAGATCGAGGCGATCATCGTCGAGGTGGCATCCGGAATGATCGCACCTCATAAGGTCGATGCCCGTCGCCCGCTGCGAACGCAGGGATTCGACTCGCTCGATCTGCTGCGACTGTCCCTCGAGCTCGAGAAGGTTCTGAGTCGACCGGTGGACGTCGGTGACGTGCTGCAGGATTCCTCGGTCGTCGGAATCGCGAAGCGGATCGGAGAGGATCTGAAGCGCGAGTCGGAACCGATCGTCGCGCTGAGACGAGGATCCACATCGTGTCGCGCCTCGGTCTTCTGCATTCCCGGGGTGGGCGGAACCGTCTTCAGCTTCAACTCCATACTCGACACGATGCCGAACTGGTGTCCGGTGTGGGGACTTCCCTATCCCGGCATCAGCGGCGAATCGAAACCCGCCCGACGGGTGGAGGAACTCGTCGACCGGTTCCTGGCAGCCGCCGCGGACCACGTGCCGCAGAATCCGGTGTTGCTCGGTTACTCCTTCGGTGCCTTCATCGCGTTCGAGATGGCGAGAAAGCTGAAGGAACGGGGGGTCGATCCGGTCGTCGTGGTGATCGATGCCGTGCCGGCGAGTCTCGATCGCTTCGAGCCTCGCACCAGGAAGATCAAGATTCCGAAGGACTGGAAACTCCGCATGGAGCACGTCTTCCCGAAGGCCATCGCCGATGCGATGGGCCTCAAGCGTTCCCGGTCGATGAAGCATCTCCGCGACGTGATCGCCGGCAGCTTCGAGGCGATGCGCAACTACGCTCCGGTTCCGCTCGATCACCCCGTGCATCTGCTGAAGACCCGCGAGACCGACTTCGCGAACTTCGCGAGCGAGGGGACGCTCGGGTGGTCGACGCTCGCGTCGGACGTACGCATCACGGAACTTCCCGGGAACCACCTCGAGGTGTTCCGGGTGGGCGCGATCGATCTCGGCACCACGGTCAGCCGTATCGTCCAGGCCGGACGCGCCGGACTCTGAGCCCGCGCTTCTCGATTCGAGGGCGGGCCTCCGGTCCGATCAACGGAGCCCGTCTGGAATCACGTACGGCCCGGGCTTGGTGACCCGCGTTCCGCACTCACCGCACTGGTTGCGGGAATCGTCGGCCCAGAACGCCTCCATCGCGTCGCGGAAGTGGACGACGATGTCCTTGCAGTCGAAGGCCTGGTCGTGAACGAGGTGTCCGCAGTTCTCGCAATAGAAGATCTGGTGCTCGATCTCGCCTTCGGGACGACGTCGTTCGACGACGAGACCGAGGGTGTCGGCGGGGCGGCAGGGCGCGTGCGGGACGTTCGCGGGGATGAAGAAGGTCTCGCCCTCCCGGATCAGGTGGTCCACGATCCTGCCGTCCTCCCAGGTCTTGAGGACGATGTCGCCCTTGAGCTGGATGAAGAACTCCTCGCTGTCGACCTTGTGGAAGTCGTTGCGGGCGTTGGGGCCGCCGATCACCATCGCGAAGAAGTCGCGGCCGCTGTAGAGGTACTTGTTGCCCACCGGCGGCTGGAAGTCGGCCTGGTGCCGGGCCGCCCACTCGAGGAGGTGGAGCGGGCCGCTCACGGACCCGTCCCGTTCGAATCCATCCGGTTCCGTGGGCGTGTCGGGATTCGCGGTGGCGTGATCGGTCATGGTTCGGACTCCGGGCGGGTTTCGACGGGTCGCGATGGTGGATCCGCACGCCCCCCTTCAGGGTAGCGACGAGGGAAGCCTCGACGCGAGCACGGATCTTCGCATACCTTCGAAACATGCCTTCGACGCCGCACGAGCCTGATTCCGATTCGACCATGGCGGAAGCGTGGGCCTCCGCCGGTTGGACGGCCTGGCCCGCCGCCGAACGACCGCTTCGAACCGTGATCCTTCTGATCTTCATCGCCGCCTTGTCGGTACTGGCCGGCATGATCGGTGGTGACGTTCTCTGGGGCGCGACGGGCGCCGCACTGCTGCTCGCGACGCTGAATCGCTGGTTCCTCCCGACCAGCTATCGATTCGACGAAGACCTCTTCGAGGCCGGATTTCCGCTGCGACGTCGATCGATCGATTGGAAGAACGTGCGCCGGGTCGTCATCGATCCCCAGGGGGGATGGCTCTCCGGACGGCGGATCGAATCGCGGCTGCGGGCCGGCGCGGGGCTCGATCTGTACTGGGGACGCGAACCGGATCGGGCGATGGACCTGGTGATGACCGCGGCGACCGCGAAGCGGGACGCCGGTGTGCCGATCGAGATCGCGGATCGACGCCCCGGATCGAAGGAACGCCGGTGAGCGAACGAAAGTCGATCGTCGATCGGATCCGGCACGCTTTCGCGATCGAGGACGCCGCCGACTTCGAGCCGACGCCTCGGGAGGCGGCGGCGGCCGAGAAGGTCTGCCGCGAGGTCGTCCGGCGACGCATGACGGTGCCCGCGGTGATGTTGCTGGAGATGTCTCGGCCGCTGAACTATCTCGGCGCCCAGGCCCTCCATTTCTTCCAGCCCTTCGGAACCGTGCTGATCGAGCCCGGCGGCTGGGAGACCTTCGCGAACTTCCTCGAGCGGCGGGGATCCGTCGAGTACCTGGCCCGCCTCATCGAGGACGCCGAGGCGGCGGAGGCGGCGACCGACGAGGATGGTGGTGCCGATCCTTCGGAGGCGGGCGAGAGCACCGGGGAAGAGGGATCGGCCGCATCCGGTCCCGAAGCGGATGATTCCGCGTCGCCCGACGCGTCCCCGGATCGCGACTGAATTCACGTCAGGGGCCCTGAATCGGGTACCTTCCAAAGAATCCCGAGGAAGGATCGGAAGCCGTCGGCTCCCGGACTTCACCGCTCGATCCCGACTCCAGACGATCCCGGACGACGCATGCACGCCGACCCAGACGTTCCATCCCTCGATCCCGACCGAATCAAGGTCATCGTCGCGACCGACTGCGGCTCGACCACCACCAAGGCGATCATGATCGAGGAGGTCGACGGCGTCTATCGCCAGACCTTCCGCGGTGAGGCGCCCACGACCGTCGAAGAACCCTTCGCGGACGTCACGGTGGGGGTGGTGAACTCGGTCACCGAACTCCAGGAACTCTCCGGGCGCCGGCTGATCGCCGACGACGGGACGATCATCCGCCGTTCGTCGATCGACGAGCAGGACGGCTGCGACATCTACATCTCCACGTCGTCCGCGGGCGGTGGCCTGCAGATGATGGTGGCGGGCGTGGTCCGCGAGATGACCGCGGCGAGCGCGAAGCGGGCCGCCCTCGGAGCCGGCGCGATCGTCATGGACGTGATCGCCAGCAACGACAAGCGACGTCCGCACGAGCAGATCCAGCGGATCCGCGAGCTTCGGCCCGACATGGTCCTGCTCTCGGGGGGGACCGATGGCGGCAACTCGACCCAAGTCGTCCAGCTCGCCGAACTGGTCGCGCCCGCGAAGCCGCGGCCTCGATTCGGCAGCGCGTACCAGCTGCCGATCATCTTCGCCGGCAACGCCTCGGCCCGGGACGAGATCGAACGCGTCTTCACCGCACAGGACGATGCCACCGGTGGATTCGACCTGTCGGTCGTCGAGAATCTCCGGCCGACTCTGGAACAGGAGAATCTCGGGCCCGCCCGGGACTGCATCCACGACGTCTTCCTCGAGCACGTCATGGCCCACGCCCCCGGCTACGACAAGCTGATCGAATGGACGAACGCCCCGATCATGCCGACTCCAGGTGCGGTGGGGGACATCCTCCAGACCATCGCCCGGACCCAGAAGATCAACGCGGTCGGCGTGGACATCGGCGGCGCGACCACCGACGTGTTCAGCGTCTTCGACGGCACCTTCAACCGGACGGTGAGCGCGAACCTCGGGATGAGCTACTCCATCTCGAACGTCTGCGCGGAAGCGGGCATGGACGACGTGCTCCGCTGGGTGCACCTCGACATGGAGGAACGCGAGCTTCGAAACCGCGTCAAGAACAAGATGATCCGGCCGACCACCATCCCGCAGTCCGGCGAGGCGCTGGTCTTCGAGCAGGCGGTGGCCCGCGAGGCGCTTCGCCTCGCCTACCAGCAGCACAAGGAGTTCGCGACGACCCTCAAGGGCGTCCAGCAGCAGCGGACGGTGGGCGACGTGTTCAGCCAGGAGGTCGGTGGTTCGAGCATCGTCGACGGCATGACCTTGGATCTGCTCGTCGCCTCCGGCGGCGTGCTGAGCCATGCCCCGCGGATGCAGCAGACCGCGATGATGCTGATCGACGCCTTCGAGCCCGAGGGCTTCACCACGCTGGCGAAGGACTCGATCTTCATGATGCCGCACCTCGGCGTCCTGAGTTCCGTCCACGAGAAGGCGGCGATGGAGGTCTTCGAACGAGATTGCCTCGTGATCCTCGGAACCTGCGTGGCGGCGAAGGGCCAGGGCAAGCCCGGCAAGCCGTGCTTCTCCTACCGGATCACCGGGGGCACGACGGCCGACGGGGCCCTCGCCTTCGGCGATCTCGCGATGGTGCCGCTGGCGGTGGGGGAGACCGCCGACGTCGAGGTCACGCCCGCCCGCGGTTTCGACCTCGGCAACGGTCCGGGCAAGCCCGTGACCCGCAACGTCCGCGGCGGAGCGGCGGG
>NZFT01000124.1 GCA_002690755.1 Phycisphaerae bacterium | reverse complement strand
AAATAAGTGCCGGGTGCCACCAGGGAGTGTATAAATACCAAAGCGTCGATGCGTGTTCCGCCGAATTGCCGCTGACTTCGGTGTCGATGAGCCTCACGGGGTCCTCCGAGATCCAGCCGGCGCCACCGTAACCACTGTCGAACTTCGGATGCGACACGGTGTTCCCAGAGATCTCGCAGGAATCGAAGGTGATGGGCAGGCCAGGGAGGGTTTTCAGGAACATGCCGCCGCCCTGGGTTTCGGCGTGGTTTCCACTGATCACGCAGTTCTCGACATCCACCAGGGAATGCCTGACCCACAGGCCGCCTCCGAATTCGGCGAAACCGTTGGTGATCACGAGATTCTCCACCCGAGCGGTTTCACCGACCCCCAGGATGATGGCGAGGACCTGTCCGACGCCCTGGCCGTCGAGAATCGTCGCGGGCCGGCCCTTGCCGTCCACGGCGTTGCGAATCTCGACGCTCGGTCCGTACACGACGACCGGCTCGTCGAGGAGGTAGGTTCCGGCGGCGATCTCGATCACGTCGCCGGAGGTCGCGGCGGCGGTGGCCGCGGCGGGGTCGGTGAAGTCGCAGGATCCGTCGGGGCAGACGGTGATGGTGTCGGCGACCGACATGCGCCAAGGAGCCCGGCGATCGCGACGGTCGCGAGGAGATGGTTGCGGTTGGGTAGCGTCTTCGAGTTCATTGATCACCCCTGATTTTGATGGAGAAGGCATGGCGTCCGTTCGTGGGACGTTCGCGCCTATCCGATTGAATGTAGCAGGTGGTCCTGGAAAGTCAGGTGGATCGAAGGTCGGCGGTGGTAACGCGCTTCGCGACGGGAAATTTCCGGCTGTTGTAGCTGCTGCGAGGAACGGGTTTGAAGGAAAACGCGTCGGGTGATTCCTCCTCCACGACCCGCATTCATCATGAGTCGGCTGCCGCGGGGCGCCTCGAGGCGAACCGACTCGTCTCCGATTCGGCCGCGCGCCACGCTTCGATCAGACGAATAGAAAGGCCGCCGACCCTTCGCAGGGTCGGCGGCCGTCGTTGCCACCGTGATGATCGGCTCGAGTCAGTTCGAGCGACGACGTCGGGCGCCGAGTCCCGCGATGCCGAGCAACGCGAGCGCGCCGGGCGCGGGGATCTGGGCCATCGACACGGCGTCCACGCCGGCCCAGCCTTCAGCGCCCGCGAAGGCACCGGTCACGAATCGGATCTGGATGGGGATGGAGTCGGCGGCCTCCGGGGCGACGAGGTCGTCCATGCCGAAGAGGTCCCAGCTGTCGGTGTAGTTCCAGACCTGCAGTCCGGTCGCACTGCCCTGGACACCGCCGCCGTTGCTGCCGTCGCCGTCGAACCAGAGCACTTCATAGAAGGCGACCGATCCGGGGCCGGGGACGCCGACGCCGGCGAAGGAGAAGTTGTAGGACTCGCCGCCCATGATCGAGCCGGCCGCGGTCTGCTGCTGGATCTCCGACACCGGGCCGAAGTCCGGCGCGCCGAACACCTCGAGGAGCATGAACTCATTGCCCTCGGAGGCGGTGGTGGTGCCGTTGGCGGAGACGCGATCCGTGAAGGAGAGGGCGGTCCCGCCGAAGATCTCCAAGTGATTCCATCCATCGGCGTCCTCGCCGGTACCGGCTTCGAAGCCGCCGCTCTGAACGAGGTCGCCCATCGCGGGAGAGACGAACACCGCCGCGCACAACATCTGCCACATCTTCATTGTTCGAACCCCTTGTTTGGGAAGAAGCACTCACCACCCATGGTCGAGTGTTCGTTTCCAGCAAGCTGAATTCGTCAATCTGAATCAAGTCCGACCAGACGCTTTTTCCACCAAAAAAATCGAACCTTCACCCGTTTGCACAGCGGGAAATTTCCGCCGCGGGCGAAGGTCATCACCGTGGCGATTTCTGAAATTCGGATCCGCGTTGCGACAATGCTCGCGCAACCTTCGAGGGTGTCGTCGCGAGCACGCTGAAGCGCTGGATGGCGGGGCACCGCGCGGATCGCGGTGGATCGTTCACGGGTCACAAGAAAGCCTCGGTCGTGACCGGGCGTGATGAGGGCGCGGGGGCGAGACCGGACCGCTCACCCGCCGCGCACGGTCCGAGCACTCAGTCCTTGGTGTTCTTCCCCGCGAGCAGCCGTTGGAGAATCGACTTCTTCCGCTCGATCAGATCCGGACTCGCCCGCTGTCCGACGACGCCGACCTGGCCGCACCACTGATCCTCCGACGTCACGATGATCGCGCCCTCGGGATCGATTCCGAAGTCCCGGCGAACGTCCGCGAGCGGGCGGTCGAGGTGGGGTTCGAAGTCGAAGTCGAGCTGGAGGTAGTTCACCGACGCCTTCGCCCCGCGTTCGAAGGCACGGAGCACGATCTCCGGCTTGAACTGGTTCTTCCACGACCGCAGGCCCTTGTCGAACTGGAGACCGACCTGGAACTGCGCGATGTAGCCGATCAGCGCCTTGCCCATGTCGAGGTCCATCATGCCGCTGTCGAAGCCGACCACGCAGGTCTCGCCGAGGGGCGACGTGGGGTAGCCGGCGAGGACATGGTGCATGTCGTGGATGGTGAGGGAGTTCGAGAAGAACGCGCCGGGGGTGCCCGGCAGGGGGAAGTCGTTGTCGTCGTAGTAGCGGGTCAGCGTCTCGCCGAAGGTGCCGGTCGGGAGGTCGCGAAAGCCCTGGTAGCGGGCGAGCACCTTGCGGTCGCCGTCCACGTGGACCGCGCTCTCCGCGAGCTTGATGGTGCCTTTCCACAGCGGGGCCCCGACCTCGAGGGAGAGCGGGCGGTAGAGGCAGATCGCCATGCCGGTGACGGCTTCGTGACTCAACTGATGCAGCCGCTTCGCGAACTTCCCGTCGAGCCCCAGGGCCTCGCCGAGCCGACCGACCGCGTCGATCCGTTCCTGCTCATGAGCTTCCTCCACGAACGGGAGGATCCCCGCCATGTTCATCACCTCCATCGCCAGTTCGTGATCGTCGCCGACGACCTCGCCCGCCCGGGAGATCGGAACCGCGGGGGCATCAGGGTCGAAGTTCGTCTGGAAGAGGTGGGTCGCGAGCGCGTGAAACGTCTCGAGGTGGATCTCGTGAAGGGGGTACCGATCATCGTTCGTGGCGACCTGCTTCAGGATCGCAAGGATCGACGCGGCTTGTTCACCACGGATGGCGATGATCTTCTTCACGGCTCGTACTCCGGTGTGGTCTGGGGTGAGGGAAATCCGAATCTACATGGACGAGAGATTATCGAATGTTCTCCCGGCTTGATCTTCGAATCCACGGGCTCCCGAGAAAGCCGAGGAGGGCCAGGAGCACGGCCTGGCCGACCCATCGCAGGAGATGGCCGCGGGTCGAGAGCCGGGTCCCGTTGAACGGAAGGTCGTTCACCCACATGTTGAGATTGGCCAGCGACATCGCGAGGACCAGCAGGAACAGGAGCCACGCCGACCAGCGGCGGGTGGCCGGAACGATCAGGCCGATGCCCAGCAGGATTTCGAGGCCACCGCTCGTGAAGTTCCAGAATCGCGGCCAACCGAGGTAGCCGGGCACGATCGCCTCGAACGGTTCGGGGTTTCGGAAGTGCTGGATGCCGATCCAGACGAACGCCAGTCCCAGCGATGCGGCGAGCCCGAATCGTGCGAGGTGGCGTGCCCGGGATCCTCGTGTCTCGGTGGCCACGTCAGTTCAACGGCCCGAGTCGGCCGATCTCCGCGAACACCGCCGCGTAGAGACCGGCGCATCCGGTCACCACGAACACGTGCCAGATGACGTGGAAGCCACGGCGATGATCCTGCAGGTAGAACACGACCCCCGCGGTGAACGCGAGTCCCGCGACCAGCAGCGAGATCAGGCTGGCATTGCCGAGGCGTTCGAACATCGGGACCGCGGCGACGAGACAGATCCAACCCATGAGGAGATAGATCGCGGTGGAGAGGATCTCGAAGCGACCGGTGAAACGGATCTTGAGCAGGATGCCCGCCAACGCCATCGACCAGACCGCGATCAGCAGGCCGTCGCCCCAGGGGCCGCGGAGTCCGGTGAGGCAGATCGGCGTGTAGCTCCCGGCGATCAGCACGTAGATCGAGGCGTGGTCGAGGACTCGAAGCCGGCGTTTGCGGTCGGGGTCGCGATCCGCGTGGTACATGGTCGACGCGGCGAGGGCGAGGACCATCGAGAATCCGAAGATCAGGCATCCGACGAGCGCGGCGGTGTCACCCCGTTCCGCCGCCAGGACCAGAAGCACGGGCATCGCGGCCAGCGCGGCGAGGCAGCCGACGCCGTGGGTGATGGCGTTCCAGTTCTCCTCGCGCTCGGAAGCGGTCGTCGACATGCCTGCAGGCTACCTCTTCATGGATCGGCCGGAGACATGGTGATCATCGGATCTCAGACGTTGAACAGGAAGTTCACCACGTCGCCGTCCCGCATCACGTAGTCCTTGCCCTCGCTGCGCAGCTTCCCGGCTTCCCGGATGGACTTCTCGTTCTTGTGCTGGACGAGGTCGTCGACCAGATAGCACTCGGCCCGGATGAAGCCGCGTTCGAAGTCGCCGTGGATCACGCCCGCCGCCTTGGGGGCGGTGTCACCGGTGCGGATGGTCCAGGCCCGGATCTCCTTCGGTCCCGCGGTGAAGTAGCTCTGGAGGCCGAGCAGGTCGTAGGAGCCCCGGGCCACGACCGCCAGTGCCGGCTCCTCCATTCCGAGTGACTGGAGCATCTCCAGCTTGTCCTCCTCCTCGAGTTCGGCGAGTTCGCTCTCGATCTTNGCGCACACCACCACCATGCCGCCGCCGTTCTCCTCGGCGTACTTCCGCACCGCGTCGACGAGCGGGCCGGAACCGTCGGCATGATCCTCGTCGACGTTGGCGACGTAGAGGATCGGCTTCGCGGTGATGAATCCGAACGAGCGGACCGCCTTCGCCTCCTCGGGGTTGAGGTCGAGCGTCCGCAGCGGCTGCTCGTCGTCGAGGCAGGCCTTGCACTTCTCGAGCACGCCCAGTCGGAACTTCGCGTCCTTGTCGCCGGATCGTGCCTGTCGCTGCGCCTTGTCGAGCGAGCCTTCGACCTGTTCCGCATCGGCGAGCAGGAGCTCGAGCCCGATGATCTCGATGTCGCGGACCGGATCGATCGAACCGGACACGTGTACGATGTCGTCGTCCTCGAAGCATCGGGTGACCTGGAGCAGGGCGTCGACCTCGCGGATGTTCGCGAGGAACTTGTTCCCGAGCCCCTCGCCCTTGCTGGCGCCTTCGACCAGGCCGGCGATGTCCACGAGGCGGATCACCGCGGGGATGATCTTCTGCGTCTCGATGTGGTCGTTGATCACCCCGAGCCGCGGATCCGGGACGCTCACCACGCCGATGTTCGGCTCGATGGTGCAGAACGGATAGTTCTGGGCCTCGATGCCCGCGGCGGTGAGGGCGTTGAAGAGGGTGCTCTTGCCGACGTTGGGCAGTCCGACGATGCCGCATTCCATGGCGGGATTCCTGACTGGCTGAAAGGGTGGGGGAGGGAGCGCATCCCGGCTGAAACCGGGTCGGACATGCTAGTCGCTCCCGGCCGATTGCGAATCGCCCCCATTCGGGTTGACCGGTCGTCGATTCCCCGTGATCCTGACGCTCCCGGCGTGCGAAGGGGTCCGATCCGGACCGCCACACCCCGTCGGGCGATTTCACCCCCCAGGCCGGAGTTACCCATGAGCGTCAAGCGCGTCAAGATCACCTTCCACGGCCACGCCGCGTTCTCGATTGCCGACGGGACCCATGCCGTCCTGATCGATCCCTTCATCACCGGCAACCCCCAGGCCGAGGCCGCGGGCATCACCGCGGATTCGATCGATTGCACCCACATCGCCCTCACCCACGGTCACGAGGATCACGTCGGCGACACCCTCGCGATCGCCAGAAGATGCGACGCGACGGTGCTGGGTCCCTACGAGCTCTGCAACATGCTGGGCGAGCAGGGGCTCGAGAAGCTGGAGCCCGCGAATCCGGGTGGCGGCGTCGATCTGCCGTTCGGCCGGATCACCATGACCCACGCCTTCCACTCGTCGAGCTACGGCGGCAAGTACATGGGGATGCCCACCGGCCTGGTGATCAGGATGGGCGATACCACGATCTACAACACCGGCGACACCGGGATCTTCGGCGACATGGCGCTGATCTCGGAGATCCACCGGCCCGACGTGCTCATCCTGCCGATCGGCGACCGCTTCACGATGGGGCCCGCCGACGCCAGCCGGGCGGCGGAGATGGTGAACGCACCGATCGCCATTCCCTGCCACTTCGGAACCTGGCCGCTCATCGACGCGGATCCGGATCGATTCACGCCCAACGGCGTCGAGGTCCGGCGGCTCGAGGTGGGCGGCTCGACCGAGGTCTGAACCGGCCCGCTCGAGATCGCCTCCGATTCCGGTCCGAGGGAAGTCCCGGCGGGGACCGAGCCGATATGGTTCGAGTGACTCGCTCTTTCTCACGGGGCGAGGTGTCGGCCGTGTCCCGTCGGAAGGGCTCGGCGGAATGCGCCTGATCACCCCGGAGCCGAATGCGACCACCCACCGGCCAGACCGACGACCGCATGACGCCCTTCCACGTGAGGCTGATCGGCCTCGGCGTCCTGGCGCTGCTGGTGATCGTGACGCTGGTGCTTCAGATGGTGCGTCTCTCGGTCGTCGAGGGACCTTCACGGCTCGCCAGGGCCGAGTCGCGACTCATCCGGCGCACCTACCAACCGACGGTTCGAGGTCCGATCGTCGACCGGGACGGACGGCCCCTCGCGGTGGAGCGGACCGGTTGGGACTTCTGCGTCGACTATGAGGTCATCACCGGCGAATGGCAGCGACGGCAGGCGACGCGAAGCGTTAAGCGGGCCGTGGGGACCAGTTGGAGCAGTCTCTCGCGAACGGAACGGGACGCGGCGATCGACGCCGAGATTCCCGGATGGCAGGCCCGCATCGATGCGATCTGGGCGGCGGCGGCGACCGAGACCGGCCTCGTGCTCGAGGAACTCCCGGCCCGGCTCGATGCGATCCGTCGCGGCGTCTCGATTCGATCCGCGTCGGTCTGGAAGCGACAGTTCGAGCGACTGGCCCGACGCCGGGGCCGCGCCGAGGCCGAGGAGATCTTCGTTGCGCGACCGATCGCGGAGCAGAAGGGACTTCACCCGATCGCCGAGGACTTCGCGGAGACCGATGCGGACACCTTCGCACTGCGGAAGGCGATCGCGTTCCTGATCGACGAGGTCGCGGCGTCCGGGGGATCCGCGGAGAGCGATCCGCCGTTCGCGGTCCGAGGGGTCAATCGACGCGTCCGGGGTTTCTCCCGGGCCCGGGTCGGAATCGATCGCGCCACCCTGCCCGCGGACCTGCGCGGCGAGGGTTCGGCGGAGATCGAGGTCGGCGGAATCGCCTCCACGCTGGTCGGCACGACGCGATCCCAGGTGGCTCCGGAGGACATCGACCGACGTCCCTACGAACGCCGGGACGACGCCGGTGCGGTGACGCTCGACTACTCGGGATATCGAGCCGGGCGCGATCTGGTGGGATCGACCGGGCTGGAGCGTGAGTTCGACCGGGCGCTGCACGGCAAGATCGGCATGAAGGAGACCGACCGCGCGACTGGAGACGTGCTCGCCCGCGTCCAGCCACGCTTCGGCGATCCGATCCGGATCGCGATCGACGCGGATCTCCAGGCCCGGGTGCGGGCGATCCTCGATCCGGATCTCGGATTGATGCAGGTCCGCCAGTTCCACTACGGCTGGAACGCGTCGGGACCGCGACCGACGGAGCTCCCGCTCGGCACCCCGCTCCACGGCGCGGTGGTGGTGATCGACGTCCGGACCGGCGAGACGCTCGCCCTCGTGTCGACGCCCAACTTCGCGGATCTGGAACTCGCCGCCGAGGACCTGGCCCTGATGCTGATGCCGGATGCCGACGCCCGCGAACTCTCCGAGGAGCAGCGGGGGCGACGCCGCACGCTTCAGGACCTGGCGCCCTTCCGCAACCGGGCGATCGGCACCGCCTACGCACCCGGCTCGATCGTGAAGCCACTGGTCTACGTCGGGGGCGTCGAGGATGGTCGGTTCGGGCTTCAGCAGGCCATCGAGTGCAAGGGTTGGATCCGGGGCGAATTCAAGAAGCCGCGTTGCTGGGGATGGCGCCCCGAGGACGGGCTCTACGGTCGGCACGGAAACCTCGGGCCGGTGGACGCCATCGCCGAGAGCTGCAACATCTACTTCTACACCATCGCGGACGTGCTCGGTCCCGCCGCGATGGAGGCGTGGTACCGGGCCTGCGGGCTGGAGACGCCGCTGGGGGCCGGGCTGGCGGGCGGAAGTGAAGGCACGTTCATTCCCGACGACACGGATGTCGGCCGCATGCTGTTCGGCATCGGGCAGGGATCGGTGGCATGGACCCCGCTGCACGCGGCCAACGCCTACGCGCGACTGGCCCGCGCCGGGGCTCCGATCGAACCGGTGCTGGTGCTCGACGGTGTGACGCCGGAACCGACGGGGGACGGCGACTGGAATCCAGCGGCGGTCGCGATCGCCTTCGAAGGCATGGCGAAGTCCGCCCGCGAGGGAACCGCAAGCCGACTCTGGCTGGATCCCACCGCGGGGCCGCGGACCGAGGACATCCTCGACTTCCGGGACCTCGGGTCGGCCGCACCGAAGGTCTGGGCGAAGACCGGCACGGCCCAGGTCACCGGTCAGGCGTCGCACGCCTGGTACGCCGGCCTGATCGCTCCGGCGGGATCGAGCGAACCTCGCTACGCGTTCGCGGTGATCGTCGAACACGGCAATTCCGGTGGCCGCGCCGGTGGACCGGTCGCGGCGCAGGTGATCCGGGCGCTCGCGGCCGAGGGGTACCTCGGCGAAGCGGCCCGGGAGACGCTCGATGCGGATCCGGTCGACTGGCTCGATCCCCTTCCGGACGAGGCCGCGCGGGTCGAATCTCCGGTTTCCGGCGACGTCGCGCGGCGGGCGATCCGGACGTTCGATCGGAGCGGTGCCGGTTGACCGATTCCGGATCCATCAACTCGTCGACCCGCATCGACGAGCCGGGTCGACCGCCGCGGGAGCGTTTCACCGCGCGGGAACTCCATGAATCCGCACGGGATCTTCAGGCGAGTCGGATGCGCTGGGCGACCGTCGGCTGGATCGTGGTGCTGGCGGCGCTCGCCCTCAACGTGATCGGGATCGTCGCGATCGCGACCACGGAACCCGGATTCGCCCGCAAGCAGGCGCTCTTCCTGCCCCTCGGGCTGATCGTCGCGGCGGCCGTCGCGGTGCCGGACTATCGACGGCTTCGACGACTGGTCCCGGTGCTCAGCGTCGTGGTGCTCGCGTTGCTGGTCTTCGTGTTGATCCCCTTCGTGCCGACCTGGCTCGTCCGGCCGTACAACGGGGCGCGGCGCTGGATCAACCTCGGCATCACGGATCTTCAACCGTCCGAACTCGCGAAGGTGGTCTGGGTGCTCGCACTCGCCGCATGGTTCCGACTGCGTTGGAACGTCCGCTCGCTCCGGGGGTTCGCGCTGCCCTTCGTGGTGACCGCGATTCCCATGGGCCTGATCCTCCTCGAGCCCGACCTCGGCACGGCCCTGCTCTTCGTGCCGACCCTGCTGGCGCTGCTGCTGGTCGCCGGCGCGAAGATGTCCCACCTCACGATTCTCGTGCTCTCGGGGAGCCTCGTGGTCTCCGCGGTGCTCTTCACGCCGGTCCGGGGGTTCCTGAAGGAGCATCAGCAGGATCGCATCGAGGCGCTGCTTGCGCAGATCGAGGGCGACGATCGATATCGCGACGACATCGGCTATCAAGGCGATCGGGCGATGACCCTCGCGGGCGCGGGCGGCATGACCGGCGTGGGTCGCGAACATGCGGCGACGCTGCTCCGGTTCAACCACCTTCCCGAGGAACACAACGACATGATCTTCGCGGTCGTCACCTGCCGGTGGGGGATGGTGGGCGGGCGCGGACACGGGGCGAGGGTCCAAAGGCGACACG
>NZFT01000123.1 GCA_002690755.1 Phycisphaerae bacterium | reverse complement strand
CCCGGCCGCGATCCGGGTGCCCGCCTCGGCGAGCACCGCGCGGGCCGGCGCCTCGAGCAGATCGACCGCGATCCGCATGCGGCCGCCGCAGACCCCGTCCCGGACTTCGCCGGGATGCCCCGCGAGATCGATCTCCACCTCGGTCGATCGGCCATCGGCGAGCGCCGCTCGACAGGCGACGAGGGTCTTCGCCTCCGCCGCGCCGCCGCCGACCGTGCCGACCGCGAGGTCGCCGGCGACCAGCAGCATCGCGCCGCGGACCTGCGGCACCGAACCGCGTGCCTCGAGCACCGTGGCGAGGGCCGCTGGCCCGTCGACCGAAGCCGCCAGCTCGAGCACCGTCGCCACGTCGACACCGCTTCCCGGCCGGGCGGCCGGCGGCGTTCCCGGGCCGGTTCGAGAGTCCTGAGAGGCATCGCTCATGCCCGGAGTCTACGAGATCCCCGCAACACCTCCCGGAACCGCGCTCCGATCGTGATTCGCTTGACACGGCGGCGCCTTCGGCGATCCTCGTGCCATGACCAGAAGACGATGGCATCGCGTGTCGCTCCCGATCCTGCTCCTGCCCGGGGTCAGCACCGCCGATCCGCCCCCGATCGATGCGGACCATCGACCGAACATCGTGTTCATCGTCGCCGACGACCACCGGGCCGATCACCTCGGGTGCGCCGGTCATCCCGGAATCGACACCACCGCGATCGACGCGCTGGCGGCCCGAGGCGTTCGATTCGAGCACGCGTACTGCCAGGGCTCGACCTCCCCCGCCGTCTGCCTCCCGAGCCGCGCCCGCCTGATCTCGGGCCGGAGCGACTGGACGACGCCCGACTGGCGCGTCGCGCTTCGCCGGGCCGACTTCCCGCTGTGGCCGGAAGTCCTTCGGGGGGCGGGGTGGCGGACTCATCACGTCGGGAAGTGGCACGGCGGACGCCCGTGGTTCAAGCGCTGCTTCGAAGGTGGTTCGAGCGTGCTCTTCGGCGGCATGGGCAGCCACACCACGCTGCCCGTGGTCGACGTCGGGCCGGACCGCGAGGACGTGCGACGCCGGCTCGAGGACTACAGCAGCGACGAGTTCGCCGATCGCGCCGCCGCGTTCATCGAGGCGTGCGCGACCGACGACGATGATCGACCGTTCGTGCTGAGCCTGTCCTTCACCGCGCCGCACGACCCGCGAACACCTCCGGACGGCGAAGACGTGATCCGGGATCGCGCTCGCGCGATCGAACTGCCACCGAACGTCCTTCCGGTGCATCCGTTCGACAACGGCGAGATGACGATCCGGGACGAGGAGCTCGTCGCCTGGCCCCGCACGCCCGAGACCCTCCGCGAGGAGATCGCTCGCTACGACCTGATGATCGAGAACATGGATGCGGGAATCGGCCGGGTGCTCACCACCCTCGACCGCCATGGCCTCACCGAGGACACGCTGGTGGTGTTCGCGGGCGACCACGGACTTGCGCTGGGAAGTCACGGCCTGCTCGGCAAGCAGAATCTCTACGAGCACTCGATGCGCTCGCCGCTGATCATCGCCGGCCCCGGATTCGCCGAAGGCGGCATCCGAGCTGATTTCGCGTATCTGCACGACGTTCCGCCCACGATCCTCGCCACGGCGGGGGTCGAAATCCCGGAGGCGATGGACGGCCTCGACCTCCACCACCCGACGGGCCGGGCCGAGGTGCTCACTCGATACCGCGATCTGCAGCGAGCCTGGCGCGACGATCGGTGGAAGGTGATCTGGTACCCGCGGATCGATCGCTGGCAGGTCTTCGATCTCGCCGCCGATCCGGATGAATGCGTCGATCTGGCCCGCGACCCCGCGAACGCCGCGCGGGTGGCCGCGATGCGACGGGCGTTGGATCAAGCCCGTGCCGAACATGGCGACGATGCGACGCTGCTCCTCGAACGAGTCGAATCCGAGATGTTCGACGCCGACGCCGCGGAGGCGGCGAGACGCGCGAAGGACCACTGGAAGCGGTGAACGCGGGCAGGATCCCGTCCATCCCTGATACGATTCCGCCCGGACCCGTGGCGGAATCGGCAGACGCAGCGGCCTTAAAAGCCGCGGCCGCGGAAGCGGCGTGAGGGTTCGAACCCCTCCGGGTCCATTCCCTGCATGACGCACCGCACCCGATGCCTCCCCTCGCCCTCTCAGAACATCGCGTGATCCGACTGGTGGTGCTCTGCGCGCTGTATGTCGCGCAGGGCGTGCCCTTCGGCTTCCTCACCGTCACCCTCGCGGCGGCGATGGCGGCGAACGGCGCGAAGACCGAGGCGATCGCCTCGGTGTTCGCCCTTGGCACCATTCCGTGGGCGTTCAAGTGGGTGTGGGGTCCGTTCGTCGATCGCTTCGGCAATTCTCGCTGGGGTCGACGGCGTCCTTGGATCCTCGTCGCCCAGGCCGGCATGATCGGGACCCTCGTCGCGATGGCGATGATGCCCGACCCCGTCGCCGATCTTCAGACGCTCGGCACCCTGGTCGTCCTGCACAACATCTTCAACAGCCTGCAGGACGTCTGTGTCGACGCGATGGCGATCGACCTGCTTCCGCCCGAGGATCGCGGCAAGGCCAGCGGCCTGATGTACGGGGCCAAGTACGGCGGCACCGCGATCGGCGGCGGCGGCCTCTCGATCCTCGCCGGACTCGGTGGCATGCCGATCGCCTACGTCGGCATGATCGCGGTGATCGGCGCCATCGCCCTGCTTCCGTTGCTCACGATCGAGAAGCCGGGCGACCTGCGGTTTCCGTGGTCGAAGCCGAGCGAAAAGCCGGTTGCCTCGTCCGCGGACGACGTCGCGACCACGGAACTCGAAGCCAGACCGCGATCGACGATCGCCCTGCTCAGGGACCTCGGCGGTGCGTTCACCGTGCCGGCCGCCATCGTCACCGCGGTGGTCGCCTTGCTCGCGACCGCGGCCAGCGGCCTGCTCAGCCCGATCGCCACCAACCTCTTCGTCGCCGACCTCGGCTGGTCGCAGGAGGAGTACGGGGCCGCGACGGGCGGTGCCGCCGTCTTCGCGGGCCTCGGCGGTGCCGTACTCGGCGGATTCCTCGCGGATCTGGTCGGACCGCGACGGATCTTCGCCTTCTGCAGCCTGATTCTCGCCTTCCTCTTCGCGGTCTTCGGCCTCGGTGACGTCTTCTGGGAGAATCGCACCCTCGTCTGGACCTATCTGATCGTCGAGTCGGCCCTCGCCGGCTGCCTGAACGCGGCGTTCTTCGCGATCTGCTTCGGGGTGTGTCGACCGTCGATCGCCGCGACCCAGTTCACCGCCTACATGGCGCTGATGAACCTGGGGGTGAGCGGGGTCTACATGCTCAGCGGCCCGCTTGAAGAACGGTTCGGCGTGCAGACCACGTATCTGATCGCGGCCGCGGTCCAGTTCAGCGTGGTCCTGCTGGTGCCATTCACCCTCGTTATTCGCCGAAAAACGGCGATCTGAACCCGTAAACGAACGCTTCCGGTCGTCTCGACGTTGAAGCACTACAATGGTACTCCCGGTTCCACGTCACGTGAACCGGTTCGAGGCGACCGCCACCGAGTGTCCGCACCCATGCGGATCCGTGCAAAGCCGGTCGCCAACACATTCGAGTTGCCCGCCTCCGATTCCGGAGGCCCAGACACCAGGGTGACACCACGACCCCGTGGCCGGGAGCACCGCTCCCCACCGCCACCGAGCCGAGGAGATCGCACCGCCATGATCCAGGAACAGAGAAACGACGCCACCCTCGATCTGATCGACTTCGATCAGCCCCAGCGGTTCAAGGCGATCACCCGATCCAACGTCACGTCCACGCCCGAATGGGAGGGGCTCGACCCCGACCTCCGAGCCGGCATCGAAGTGGTCTCCGCCGTGCTTCCCTTCCGTACCAACCAGTACGTGATGGAGGAGCTGATCGACTGGAACGCGGTCCCCGACGATCCGATCTTCCGCCTCACCTTCCCGCACAAGGACATGCTTTCCAACGAACAGTTCGAGCGGATCCGCGAGCTGCAGGCATCGGATCAGAAGGAGGAACTCAAGGCGGCGATCCGGGAGATCCAACTCGAGCTCAATCCGCATCCCGCGGGCCAGATGACCCACAACGTTCCCACCGTGGCGGGTGAACCGGTCCCCGGAATCCAGCACAAGTATGACCAGACCACGCTCTTCTTCCCCGCGCACGGCCAGACCTGTCACGCCTACTGCACCTTCTGCTTCCGCTGGGCCCAGTTCGTCGGTCTCGACGACATGAAGTTCGCGAACAAGGACGTGGACCAGCTCGCCGCCTACCTCGGGGAGCACCCCGAGATCAGCGACGTGCTCTTCACCGGCGGCGATCCGATGGTGATGAAGTCGAAGGTTTTCGCCCGGTACATCGACCGGATCCTCGAGGACCCGGAACTCGCACACATCCAGACGATCCGGATCGGCACCAAGAGCGTCGCCTACTGGCCCCAGCGATACGTCACCGACGCGGACGCCGAGGAACTGCTCGACATCTTCCGCCGCATCATCGCCAGCGGACGAACCGTCGCGATCATGGGCCACTACTCGCATCCCGTCGAGCTTTCGACGCCGATGTCCCGCGAGGCCGTCCGACGCATCCGCGAGACCGGCGCGAACATCCGCATGCAGAGCCCGCTCATTCGGCACGTCAACGACGACCCGGACGTGTGGACCGAGATGTGGAACACCGGCGTTCGCCTCGGACTGATCCCCTACTACTTCTTCGTCGAACGGGACACCGGCGCCCGCGGCTACTTCGAAACCCCGCTGGACAAGTGCCACGAGATCTTCGTCGAGGCCTATTCGAAGGTCAGTGGCATCGCTCGGACCGTCCGAGGTCCCTCGATGTCCGCGTTCCCCGGCAAGGTGCATATCCTCGGCGTCCGCGACGTCGGCGGCCAGAAGGCATTCGTCCTCGAGTACCTGCAGTGCCGTCGCGGCGAGCTGGTGCGTCAGCCGTTCTTCGCGAAGTACGACCCCAAGGCGACCTGGTTCGACACCCTCGAACCGCTGACCGAAGCCGATGCTCCGTTCTTCCCCGGCAACTGGCCGGACGCCGCGGAGGAGACCCCGGGCACCGTTCCGCTCACCGTGGGTTCCGCATCCTGAGGCCACGTGTCGCATGACATCCAACGCCCGGTGCCTCGTTTGGATTCCGACGAAGCACCGGGCGTTTTTTCGGGACCCGCGGGACATGCGGGACATCCGAGACATGGACCACGTGGACCAGACGGACCGCCCCCGTTCCGACGCGGGCGATCCGTCCGGTCACGGCGATTCGGGCGCGAGCGTCCGCTCGTAGAACCCATCGAGATCGCGATCGAGCTTCAATCGGCTCGGATCGTGCACGTACATCATGTGCCCGGCCGGGTAGTAGGCTCGTTCGATGCGGTCCCGATCGTCCGGCTCGAGTTCGAGGTGGTCGAAGACCCAGTCCGCCGCGAAGGGCGGCGTGGCCATGTCGTACCAGCCACCGGCGTGGAAGACGCGGAGTCCGGGATTCCGCACCATCGCGCTGCGAAGGTTCGACGCGACGTCCACGTAACGGTTCTCCCAGCGCGAGTAGTCCCAGGGACGGACGCGACCGGTGAGTATCTCGTAGGGAAGATCGCTCTTGAAATCCAGTTCACGACGTACGTAGTCGTTCAGCGTCGCGGTGTAGGGACCACGAATCGCCTCCATGCTCGGATCGAATTCGGGGGACTGTCCGGCGGCCCGGGCGTCGCGACCGACGAATCGTGAATCGAGTCGACCCACCGTCTTCCGCTCCGACCGGAGGAGTTCCTTCTGGAACGGGCCGCCCCAGATGCGGAGATCCCATTCCTCGAGGAACGCCGGTTCGAGGCCGGTGAGTCTGGAGAGTCCCGCGACCACCACCGCCCGCTCGTCCGCGGGCAGGGCGTTTCCGGCCGCGAGGGCGGGCAGGTACCGCTCCATCGCGAACCGCTCCGCCGCCTCCACCACCGATTCGACGGTGGGAAAGCGTTCGCGGTCGACCCGGCCGTGATACCAGCCGGTGGCCGCATAGGTCGGAAGGTAGAGCACGTCGGGNAGGANGTTCGATCGATTGAACCGAANGGTCCCGAAGTCGAGCACGCTCGAGACGAGGACCACCCCGTTGAGNAACATGCCGTGTCGGGACTGCAGTTCGCTCGCGAGCCACGCGGCCCGGGTCGTCCCGTAGCTTTCGCCCGCGATGAACTTCGGTGAGTTCCACCGNTCGTTCCGGGTGGTCCAGAGTCGGATGAACTCCGCCACGGCCCGCCCGTCCCGTTCCAGTCCGTGATANAGCCCGTCNTCCACNCCGTCCTCCGCCCGGCTGTACCCGGTGGTGACCGGATCGATGAANACGAGGTCCGTCCGGTCCAGCAGCGTGGTGTCGTTGTCGACGAGGTTCCAGGGNGGCGGCGTCAGCGCTCCGGCNTCGCCCATCGCGACCCGNCGCGGNCCCCANGCGCCGAGGTGCAGCCAGACCGAACTCGAGCCGGGGCCGCCGTTGAAGCAGAAGGTCACNGGTCGNGTCGCNGGGTCGGGCAGCGTCCACGANTCCGNCGGATCCGNCGNNTCCNTTCCGGGTTCGAGGCGTTCGTAGGAGACGAAGAAGATCCTCGCCTGAACCTCGCCGTCGGACTCGTTGAAGAGCGGCAGNGTTCCCGCGGTCGCGCGGTACCGCAGCGACTCGCCGTCGACTTCGATCTCGTGCTCGGTGANGCTGTCCACCNCCGGGAGCAGCACNGGCGGTCCGGANTCGGACGNCCCCACCANGGCCTCGATCGCGANCTCGAGGTCGCCGTCGGCATCCTGGGCCGCGGCNAGATTGATTCCGANCGACANCGACGCGAGCGTCGCNACGNAGGTNAGCGATTGGTTCATNGCCGGATGGTANCAGTCCGGACCGGATNCTCGANTCAGGGACAGATTCCCCAGCCGACGAGCAGCAGACCGATGTCGATNCCACCGACCACGCCNTCATCGTCGAGNTCCTGCTGACACCCGCTGCAGTCGCCCCAGGCGCTCAGCAGCGAACCGAAGTCGATGCCGTCGACCACGCCGTCGCCGTTGAAGTCGGGGCANCCGCCCCCACCNCCGCCGCCGTCGTCGAATTCGATGATGAAGCTCTTCGCGAGCGAGTCGAACGGGACGTCGTTGAACTGGTCGCTCGGACCGGTGGCGTTGCTGAAGTGCCGACCGACCGTGCCGTCGCCGCTGGGCTCGCCCGGCGCCCAGTTGTCGTACTCGAGCGGCTCGCCGGTGATCCAGGTCCATTCGCCACCGACGTTCTCGAGGCCGATGAACGGGCCGCCGTTGCCGGTCGCGATGTTGGGCTGGTCCCACAGGGACGTGTAGGTACCGAGGTTCCGGTTGACCCAGAACGCCTCGTCCTGCGTCTCGTAGGTCACGAGGTGACCCCCCGCCTCCTCGGCCATCGCCCGGGCGGTCGCCCAGTCGATTCGCGGCGAGACGATCACGCCGCGGTAGGTGTGTCCGTTGCCACCTTCGGAGGTCGACCAGGTGACCCCGTCGTTGATGCCGGGGTCGGCGTCGAACTCGACCAGCGCCATGCCGAAGTCGTCGTCGAAGCAGTCGTTCCAGTTCCCCGCGGTGTAGACCTGACCGAAGTCCTCCGGCGACGGATTGTCATTGGGTTCGCCCGGCGTCCAGTTCGTCCAGTCCAAAGGCTCGCCGGTCACCCAGCCCCAGTCGCCGCCCGGCTCGGTGCCGTCGGGATTCTGCACGAGTCCGAAGGCACAACGGGTGTACACCGCCGGCGTGCCGATGCCCACGAATCCCGTGACGAATGCGGTCTCCTCCGGAGAGGTGAGGGTGCCGAGATGGCCACCGAGGAACTTCGCCTCGCCGGACGCGGTCGCGAACGAGCTGCCCGTCCCGAGCCACTTGACCGCGTAGAAGTTCCCATTGCCACCATCATCGACCGACCAGCGGGCGACGACCTCGGTCGGATACTCCGGCGGAAGCTCGCCGGTCTGCACCGAAAGCGTTCCAGTTCCGCTCGCACCGTTGTAACCACCGACCCGGAGCAGATAGGTCTCTCCGGCGATCCCGTTGAAGGCGAGTCGGGACGTGAATCCCGTGCAATCGGCACCGTCGTCGTTGCAGCCGACCAGGGCGCCGTCACACGACGTGTAGACCGCGAGTCGCGTGTCGAAGTCCGCGGCGTCACAGGTCGACACCACGATTCCGTCGGACTCTTCCGGAGTCAGCAGGTACCAGATGTCCGAACCGAATCCGGTGCCGAATCCCTCGTTGCAGCTCTCGGGCAGGGCGGGTCCGTCGTCGGTCGTGTCGAGCGTGGAGAACGGCGTGGTGCCGAAGTCGATCACGATCGCATCGGCGCAGTCGTCGTTGGTCGGCGGGGGCGGACCACAGACGTCGATCGCAATGGCGGCGCAGGAGTCGTCCCAGACCACCTCGCAGCAGAAGGGATCCGTGTCGCAGATGGTCGCGCAACAGGTCGCGTCGCTGCAGCCGGGACCGTCGGAGGCCTCCTGACACGACTGATCGGCGGTGCCGCACACGCCCGGGATGGGGGCGCCGAGGGTCACCACCACGGTGCCCTCGATGATCCGACCACCGGGAAGATCGGTGGTGTCGTCCCAGGTCGAATAGGCGCCGACCGCGACTTCGCCGTCCGAGGCGACGAAGGCGGATCCGGGATCGAAGAGCGTCGAGCCGTCGATCGGCCCGAAGGTGCCGCAATCCCCGGGCTTCGCACCACCGGTGTTCTCACCGGCGAAGGGCTGACCCAGGTCGTAGAACGCCTCGCCGGCGGCACCGTTCATTCGAATCGCGAGCCGGAGTTCGCTCGCCCAGTTCGTCGCGGTCGCGCCGTCGTTGTAACACGCTTCGACGACGAGGCCGCTCCAGTCGGCGGAGACGATCCGTCGGCCCGCTTCGCCGACCACCTCGATCGCGTTGTAGTTCGCGCTCTCGGGATCGAGCCAACCGTCGGCGACGACGCCGTAGGACATGTCGGCGATCTCGAAGTCGAGCTGGACGGTGTCACCCGCCCGGGCGGTCCCGACGATGAACATCGCCGCCGCGAAGGCGGCAGCGACCAGAATGCGAACGCGGCACGGGAAATCGAAGGTCGTCATCTATGCAACTCCTGTCGCGGCGGCTGGGAAGGACTCGATCGGTGTCTCCAAAGGTACCGGAGAGACGACGAGGTGCCAGTCCAGAATGAGGGACCCCGTGCTTTCCAGGCGATGGTTCATGATCAGAGGGGTGGTTATCAGACTTCCAATCGAACTTCCGTGATTTCCCCCGATCCAGACCCTCGGTGCATCCCCATCGAAGTCGCCGCGAATTCTGACACGCGCTTGATACACTCGTTTGATTCCGCGTCGCTCACCGATCGCCCCTTCCCCAGATGACCACCCGAGAAGACATCCTCAACGCCGCGGTCGAGATCTTCGCGGAGAAGGGCCTTGATGGCGCTTCGGTGCGGGAGATCTGCCACGCCGCCGGTACCAACTCCGCGTCGATCAACTATCACTTCGAGAGCAAGGCCGCGCTCTACCGGGACGTGGTCGAAGTCGCCTATCGCGCCGCGACGGTACATCCGATGCCGACCCTCGAGGGGTACGAGGATGATCCGCATCGCGCGCTTGCGGCGTGGATCGACTGGTATCTCCACCGGATTCTCGAAGCCGGTGGCGACGCCGCCAACCGACTGCTCCTCCGCGAATCCGCGAACCCGTCGGGCGCGCTGGATGGATTCGTCGAGTCCGTGATGTACCCGGTCTACCAGGGGCTCGAGCGGATCGTCGACGCGATGTGCCCGCCGGAACTCGATTCCCGAACTCGTCATCTCCAGTGCGTCTCGATCCTCGGGCAGTGCCTCGTCCATCGCGTCTGCCGTCCGATGCTCGAGAAGCTTCCCATCGATCCACCGATCCACGAGACCCGGATCGCGGAGATCGCGGCGATCGTCGCGGCCAACGCGGCCGCG
>NZFT01000122.1 GCA_002690755.1 Phycisphaerae bacterium | reverse complement strand
ACATCATTCAACGGCGATGTGTTACGTGTCACGCGACGGGGCGCGTCGGTCCGTTCGAACTCGTCGACGCCGCGGGGGTTCGGAATCGAGGCCGGTTCCTGCTCGAGGTGATCGATGCGGGACGGATGCCGCCGTGGCTCCCGACAGGAACCGCGTGGGTGAATCATCGAACGGTGACCGCGGCGGAGCGGGCGACGCTCGCCGCCTGGCTCGAGTCCGGCGGACCGGTGGGCGACGGACCCGCACGGGTGCTCGATCCGCCCGGGTCGTCGCCGTTCCGGGCGGACCTCACGGTCGAGATGCCGGAAGCTCACGTGATCCCCGAGGAGTCCGATCCGGCGTGGCACGCCGGCGAGATCGACGTGCATGGCTTCACGTTTTCATTGGACAACGATTCGCCGCTTCGGGTGCAGGCGATCCGGCATCGACCCGCATCACCCCAGGCGATGCGGGTGGCGGCGTTCGCCTTCGACGACACGGGGGCGGGCCGCTATCTCGACGCGCGTGATTCCCGAGTCGGTTTCCTCATGGGAGGCGACCCGGGAATCAAGCCCATGGGGGCCGACGGCGTGATCCTCGTGGGGTCCGGTGACTTCCGTCTGCCCGCGGGCTTTCATATACCGGTGCCGGCGGCCAGCGACCTGGTGACGCAGTTTCAATATCGACCCACCGGCGTGCCCAAGCGTCTTCAGGAGCGGATCGAGCTGGAGCTGGTTCCGGCCGCGGAGGCATCGCGGCCGATTCGATGGTTGCCGCTGGCAGTCGGGCGGGTCGATGTCGCGGCCGGCGAGGACCAACGCGTCTCGTCGGAGGTCATCGTGCTCGAGCATCCGCTGCAGCTGCTGGGAATCTCGCCGCGGGCGATCGAGATCTGCCGCAGCCTCCTGGTGGTCGTCGAGTTTCCGGATGGCCATCGCCGCGAACTCGTCGACATTCCGGACTGGGATCATCACCAGCGGGAGACGCTGCGGTTCGAACCGCCCGTCGACCTGCCTGCGGGGTCGAGGCTTCAGGCGATCTTCGACCTCGACAACACCGCATCCAACCCCCGGAATCCCGACGATCCGCCCCAGCGGGTGAACCGCGGGCGACGAACCGGCCTGCTTGGAAACTTTCTGCACGTCGCCGCCCGGACCGCGGATGGTGATCGATATCTCCGGTCAATCGGTCCGGAGACGATCCGGGGGCTGATGCGGCGAGCGAGGCCAACTTCCGAAAAGTCGAGGGAATCAATCGCGGGGGACTGATTCTCGGCTCGGCGTGGAAGCCTGGCAGCGATCGTGTCGAACAATCCGGACACGGGAATCGCCTTTAATAAAGACACTGAAATCCGCGGTATTCGTTCGCGAAAGGGGGAAATTTTGGATTTGGGTCTTGAAATGAAAGCGGTCTCATGCACAATTTACATTGTTGTGCCTTTGTTCCAAACGCGACCCTTCCCAGGTCGTTCCCACAGGAGATTCAAAGATGAAGAATGTGATTCTTGCGACGGTGGTCGCATCGATGGGCTCGGCCATCGCGACTGCCGACATCACCAACGGCAGTTTCAGCAACGGTGCCGAAGGCTGGACCCAGTTCGGCGGTTCCGAAGGACCCTACGACGTCGGCTTCTTCGGCGGTAACGCCGCGGTCGTCGCCTACGGCACCTTCAGTGGTACGCCGAACTACAGCGGCTTCACCCAGGATGTCGGCGTGGCCGGTGATTATGCCGAGGGCGACCTCATCGCGTTCGGTGGTGAAATGTACATCGAGAACGGCAAGAGTCCGTTCGCTGGAAACAACGCCAACATCCAGTTGAACTTCTGGTACGGCGATGCCGGCACCGACTACGGATTCTCCGTCATCGCCGGAACGGTGAATGCGTCCTCGCTCACCGATACCGTCTACATCTACAGCCTCGACTACGTCCTCGACGCGGGTGCCGCCTCGGCGACCCGGATCAGCTTCGACTTCACCTACGTTCAGACTGACATTCCCGGCGATGGTACCGATAGCGGTGCGGTCTGGGGCACGAACTTCTACGGAAGCATCGTTCCCGCCCCGGGTGCGATCGCCCTCCTCGGTGTGGCCGGCCTCGCCGGTCGTCGCCGACGCGGCTGATTCGACGTTCGTCGATTCATGATCTTCATCGATGGCGGTGCCTTTCCAGGCGCCGCCATCTTTGTTTCTCGGCATCCGGGTTTCTCGGCATCCGGGAGGACGCGATCTCGGTGCCACGGGGCGCGGAGACGAGGCGGGCTGGTCGGAGGCGGGTGGATCGACGCCGCATCAAGCTCAAGGCCACGGACCATCTCGAGCGGTGGTTTTCGGGTTCCGGGTCCCTGGAACGCCCTTGAACCCGCCATGGCGGCTCGCGGCCGCGACCCTCACCATGTGTGGCTGCCAGTTCGAGATGCGGCCGCTCGGGGGCGGCGTGCGTCGCCTCCGCCGCCGGTGGCGGGGTGAGTCCCGTTCTCCCGGGCCCGCCCCTGATCGGAACGAGGGTGGGGTCAGGAAGACGTGTCGTCGAGTCGATCCGCGACCCGTTTGAGATCGGCCGCCATGGCCGCCAGGGTGCCTTGGATCTCCAGCAGGGTCTCGTCGCTCGACGCGGAGGTCGCGGCATGATTCGTGGTGTCGCCCTCGACCGACCCGGGCTGGTTGGAACGGTCTCGTTGGTCGAGGACGAGCCCGCGAAAGGCGTCGGAGTCGACCACGCCGAGCAGGCTGACGAGGGCGCCGGGGCCGGATTGTCCGGCGGTCTCGATGCCGAGGCGTTTGATGCCCGACCAACGCATGACCAGCCCTTCGATGCTGGAGAGATCGGTGATCTTCTCCAACGGAATGGTCTTCTCGGTCTTGTTCCAGATGCCCTTGCGAACGTGGAGGCTGCGGTTGGTCAGGACCGCGGACCAGCTGGCCACGACGCGTTTGAGCCAGATCCGGTAGCAGAGGGCGATCAGCAAGGCGAGGGGGATCGTCACGATGAAGATACAGAGCGGAATCAGTCCGAAGTAGTGGTATCGGATGATCGACTTCGCATCGAACTCGGCGACCGCGATCACTTCTTCGCCACCGGCGAGTTCGATTTCGATGTTGGGGTTGGCATTCGGCTCGGTCGTGGGGTTGCTCATGTAGTCAACCTAGCGGAACCGTGGCGTGGAATCATTTGGAGGGGATCGGTGACCGTGAACGAAACGACGCCCGGCGAGGTCGCCGGGCGTCGTGGTTCCGATGGGCGGGGATCCGGCAATCACTCCGGGCAGGGGCCCCAGGCCGCGAGGATCACCGCGATGTCCTGCTGGTCGACGAAGCCGTCGCCGTTCGTATCGGCGTCGCCGGCATTCGTGTTGAAGTAGTTCATCAGCACGATGCCGAGGTCCCAGGAGTCGATCCGGCGATCGTCGTTGAGGTCGAGCGGGCACGGGGGCGGGGGCGGGGGACCGTCCCAGATGATGTCGGAGATGAAGATCTCCCGGGCGCCGTCGTCACCGAAGTTTTGGGAATAGGTCCACCCGAAGCCGATGACCACGTCCTCGTACTCGATGCCGTCGAGGGGGATCGAGATCTCGGTGGGCTCGAGGGGTAGTTCGACGCCATCGAGGTTGACGGCGAAACCGTCGGTGCCTTCGGTACCCACGAAGAAGTCGAGGACGGTGCCGGGCTTGTCGCTCCAGGCGAGGAACTTCACCGCGGTTCCGCCCGACATGATCTCGAGACCGGGTGCGGTGCCCCAGTTGTTGGTCGGGAACTGCCAGGCGCAACCCGCCCAGATCGCGATCGGGGGTGCGTTGACGGTGAACTTGTGGCCGGTGCCACCGCAAGCCCCGTTCGGAGATGCGGTGTTGGTCCGATTCAGGATCCACGAAGCGCCCATGAAGCCGCTGGGGCCGTAGTAGTCGTCGATCGGGAAGGGCATCGGAACTTCGCCTTCCGGAATCTCGCCGTCGACGAAGAACGGTGTGGTCGCGACGCCGGTCCGGCCTCCACTGTCACGGGCCCACGCCACCAGCCGATAGGCGCCGGGTGCCTCGGGCACTTCCACTTCGAGGTTGAGTCCGCCGCCCTGCACGAGGTAGTCGCACGCGCCGGTGGTCTCCCAGAGGTAGCCGCCGTCGGCGTCGAAGACTTCGCGACCGATGAGCCAGTCGACTTCCAGCGCGTCACCCTCGGGATCGGTCGCGAGGAGTTCGGCGACGATCATTTCGCCGGCCTGATAGGTCGGGCAGTTGAGGCCGTCGATCCCCGTGACCACCGGGGAGCGGTTCTCGGGCGGCGTCCCGTTCCACGCCTCATAGAGCACGTCGATGCACTCGGTCGGACGACCTTCGTGATCGAACATGGTCCACCACGAATCAAGCGGCGAATCCAGTGTGTCCCAGGCGAACGCGAATCCGCCCAGGCATCGATCCGACTCGCCTTCGATGGAATTGACCCAGCCGTTCTTGTACCAATCGGCCTTGACGGTGTTGGAGTGCTCGATGCGGGTGTTCCAGCTGCACTGGGGGGAGCTCCACCAGCCCTGCGGGCCATACTCGGGAATGAAGTAGGGACGATCCCACGGGCCGCTTTCGACCTTGTCGCGAATCTGCGGCATCGTCTCGTATGCGTTGATCCCCCAGATGTCGATGTTCGGACACCAGTTGGCGAGCTGGGTCGCGTTGTCGATCTGGTGCCAGTCGCCGGTCTCGGCGGTCACGGCGACGGTGGGGTGATTGGGGTCGACGTCCTTCACCATCGCGGCGGTCTGGTTGATGGCTCGCCAGATCATGCGGACTTCGAGGGTCTGGGCGTCCGCCTCCGCGGTGAGGTGCGCCATCTCGTTGCCCACGCCCCATGCGAGCAGCGCAGGGTGATCCTTGTAGAGCTCGACCTGTACGCGAAGCGATTCGATCTGATTCAGAACCGCGTTCACGTTGGTGTAGTCGAAGAACGCGCCGGCGCTGTCGACGTGGCCGACCGGATGATCCATCCAGAGACCGAGGAACACGCCAAGGCCGTGTTCGTGTGCCGCGTCGAGGATCCCCATGGTGCCGGGGCCGGTGGCCCAGAGACGGATGCAATTCCCGCCCGCGTCCTTCAATTCGGTGAACAGTTCGAGCAGTTCGGGGCTCACGACGCCACGGACGATGCAGCCACCCTTCAGGAAGAACGGCTCCCCGTTCCGGAGCAATCTCCAGCCATCCTTGGTCTGATCGACTTGAACGATGCTGGGACCTTCGCCATCGCCGCCCTTGGCGAAAGAGTCGCTCGGAGCGACGAGGATGATCGCGATGATCATGCCGAGAAGGACTTTGAGTCGGAGGTTCATGTCTTCGGGTTTCCGAGGGATGTGTCGGGCGATTCCAGAGGTGAATCGTCGGGATTGTTCGAGGATACGCAATGGAAAGTCTGCGGACAAACCAACAAGCTGCATTCTGAGAATGAAGACAAAGGAGTCTGGGAACGGGGTTTCAGCGACCCGCAATAACGGAGTGGAAAGTCCGCGACACGGAAATTTTCCATGATCTGGAAGTCAGCACTTTCCTCGCTCGGATTTGTCCGTCCGAAATCAAAAAAGTCTCGCGAAAGACTGGAATACGAAGGGTTTAGGCGTAGCATTGGAACAGTTGGAACAGTCCGTCAAATGGTCATTCGATGTCCAAACTGTTTCTTTCTCTCGCGTTTCGAGGACCGCTTCCATCCCGCCCGTGATCCGGATGAGCACGATCGAGTCGATCTCGTTATCCGTTCGATCCGCTTCAGATCCGTTCGCGACGGGCACCGTGGCCCGACATTCGTTCCTGGCTTCGATTCCTCATTCTTCAAAACAGGAGTAGATCCGTGACCATTCGATCCCTGACGCTCGGCCTCGTTGCCGCAGCCCTCGTCCCTGCGGCCGGCGCCTTTGCCTCGGATTCGGATGGCCCGAATCTTCTTGAAAACCCCGGGTTCGAAAGCCCGATCGCCAAGACCTACTCGACCTTCGGCAACGCCGATCGAAACGGCGAGTTCGCGCTCAATTCCGCCTGGTCGCTCAAGATGTTCGGTTGCTTCTGCTCCCCCTTCAACGGCAACGGCGCGGTGTCGATCTACGACATCCCCGTGGTCGGTGGTTCGATCTACCGGGTCGGCGCATTCGCACTGACCCCGGCGGGCGATCAGATTCGAAACGGAAGCTGGGGCGGCATCAAAGTCGAGTTCCGGGATGCGTCCAACACGGTGATCGGCCTCGGCGAGCGTCGGATTCTCGAGGGTTACGACCCCAAGATGCCGCTCGAAGAGTGGATCCCGGGAGAATTCCTCGCCTACGCCCCCGAAAATGCCGTCTCCGCGGTGATCGTGCCGGTCTACCTTCAGGCGGGCCAGGACGACGCCGGTGCGATGTACATCGACGACATGCTGCTCGCGCCGAGCAAGCGGGACGCCGCGAAGCCGCTGATCAACCCGAACTTCGACAACGGCGTCGACTACCAGTACCTCGTGTTTCCGACCTTCAACGGTTGGACCGAGCAGTACGGCAACGTCTTCTTCGACGACTTCAACTTCATCAACGGCCCCCATTCCGCCGGCATGTTCGGATCGTTCCCGGACTACGACGGTGACGGCCAGTGCGATCCCGGCGGGGTCTCCGGCCTCGGACAGATCATTCCCGACATCTTCGAAGGCGACTTCGTGACACTTTCGATGTCGGCCTTCACGCCGGCCCCGGATTCGATCGTCGGCACCGACAACTACGTCCTGCAGAAGATCGAATTCCTCGGCGACGACATCAGCGCCCCGCTCGATTCGATCGCCGGCACGGTGATCGACGGCACCGGTGCGTATGACAACGACACCTGGAATCTCGCCGAGGTCTCCGGAACCGCCCCCGCCGGCACGACGTCGATCCGCATCGTCGCCCAGATCGTCCAGCCCAATTGTGGCACGGGTTCGATTCGCATCGACGCGGTCGACGTGACCGTCGAAAGCGGCGGCGGCGGCCCCGTGGCATGCCCCGGCGACTTCAACGACGACGGCGTCGTCGACGGTGCCGACTTCGGCTTCCTCTTCGCGGCCTGGGGCGCGTGCGCCGCCTGCCCCGAGGACCTCAACAACGATGGCTTCGTGAACGGCATCGACCTCGGTGAGTTCCTCGCCGTCTGGGGTGAGTGCCCCGACGACGGCGGCGGCGGTGGCGACGACCCCGGTGACGAGGGTGACTGCCCCGACTGCGACTGCTGCGAGGCCAACGGCAACACCAGTTGCTCCGACCAGGTCTGCACCGATGCGGTGTGTGTGGTGGATCCGATCTGCTGCCAGTTCGGTTGGGACTCGATCTGTGCCGGCATCGCCGAGGACGAGTGCAACGGATGTGCCGGCCCCTGAGCCGGACCTGAATTCATGATTCGATTCCGCAATGGAGCCTAGACACTCGCATGAACCGGAAAATTGAGTTCAGAACTGTCCTTCAATCCGCGGCCGTGACGGCATCCGCCGTCGCGGCCGCGGCTTTTGGGGGCGACATCGACTGCATCCCCGACAATCCCAGCTTCGAGATCGGGCCGGGCGAGGGTGGCGAACCGATCGCGGCCTGGTCCGACGACGGGGCGGTCGGGCGATCTACGGGGCTCCGGTCGCATGGTTCGTGGGCCGCGTGGCTCGCCGGCCCGTCGACGGGCGGACCCGGAATCTCCAGACTCTTCGAAACCGTGGAGTGTCTTCCGGGATGGCAGCATCGATTTTCGGTCGACGTCGGTCACCGAGGCCCGGATCCGGTCCTCGGCGCCGCCCGGCTCGCCTTCGTCGTGAGCTGGCTAGATTCAACCGGGAACGTGCTCGAAGTCTCCTCGAGGATCCTGCTGAATCAGGAATCGCCGAGNGACGAGATGNTCACGGTGGAGGAACTNCTCCCNGCCGCGCCATCCGGAACCTCGCNGCTTCGNCTCGAATTCGTGTTCGTCCAGACCAAGGCCCAGGAGCCNGGCCGNGCNTANGTCGATGCNTTCGANTTCNCNCGGGTCNATCCCNGCGTGAACCAGTGGGGCGACTTCGGCGGGACGACGCTGGAATTNTCCGACCGCATCTGGCGGGTCAAGTCCGCCTACACCGGTCCCGGNCCCAACGCGTTCTCGCCGTCAGCNAGCAACGCGACGGTCCGGCCGGACGGNTCGCTTCGNCTGGCGATCACCAGGGTGGGCGATCAGTGGCGGTGCTCGGAGGTCACGGTCGAGGACGTCCTCGGGTACGGNACCTATCGATTCAAGACCCGCGGCCGGGTCGATCTGCTCGACCCCAACACGGTCTTCGGGCTCTTCATCTGGGAATACCCGCAGTGCTTCGAAGCAAGCGACGCGTGGTGGAATCCCGCGAGTGAGTTCGACATCGAGTTCAGCCGCTGGGGGCAGCCCGGAAACGACTTCGCCCAGTTCGTCGCCCAGCCGTACTGGTGGGGCGGCAACATCAGNCGNTTCGANATGCCNGANCCGACGCCGGCCGAGGTCACCAGCGAGTTCAACTGGACGCCGGACGGCGTGATCTGCCGGGCCTGGCTCGGACACGCCGACGAACCGTCGTCCGCGGATCTGCTGCACGAGTGGACCTACACCGGTCCGCACCAGCCGCGTCCCGGGCTCGCCCGCGTGCACCTCAACCTCTGGCTCGTGAACGGCAGCCCGCCGATGAACGGGCAGGAGCAGTCGATCGAGATCACGGCGTTCGACTTCATTCCCGAGCCACAGGCCGATTGCGTCGGAGATCTCAACGGTGACGGCGTCGTCGACGGGGCGGATCTCGGACTGCTCATCGGCGGCTGGGGGACGGGCGGAATCGGGGATCTGAACGGTGATGACGCCATCGATGGTGCGGACCTGGGCCTGATGATCGGCGCCTGGGGCGTCTGTCCGGGTTGAGCGGCGTGGGTGTCCGAGTGGTGAGCGCTATCCGGTCCACCGGGAGAACAGCGTCCCGAGATCGGACGCATCGACGCGGTGATTCCCGTCGAGGTCCGCGACGTGTCCCTGCGAGACGGGGCCCCATGCCTCCAGCATCAGTCCGAGATCGACGGCGTCGACCCTTCCGTCGTCGTTGAAGTCGCCGGGGCGGCGTGGTGTGAACCGAATCTCGACATCCCACCGAAGCACGTCACCNCGATTTCCCCCCTCTCCGGTGAACGNGCCACCGCGGAAGACGAGCAGNCCTCGAGGGGCGTCTTCAAGCACGTACTCGCCCGAGGTCTCGCCCCGGTCGTTGATCCAGTGCATCTCGATCGGGGGAACGGTGTAGATCCCGATCGTGCATTCGTAGCCATGGAAGCAGCAGCTGCTCAGGTCCTTCGCCGTCCATCGCACTTCGTACCTTCCGCGCGCGGGCGCACGAAAGGAGATCTCGGCGCCGCCATCCGTCTTGACGACCGAAATCACCGAGTCCCCGCTTCGTCCGACGAATCCATGGGACGGCTCTCCCCAGCCGATGCCGGACATGTCGGGGCATTCGCCGGTGTCGAAGGAATGCGGGCCATAGACATGGAGCAGGGGGCCGATGCCCCAGGAGCTGCTGGTTCGTCGGAACTGGAACCGGCCCGGAACGTCACGGTTCTCGTCGAGGTCGCTGGGCTGCAGGACGAACGTGGTGTCGGCGGAACTCGCCGCCGCAAGAGCGGTGGTCAGGGCCAACGTGCGTGAGAACGCCGATCTGGGATTAATCATGCCGAAACGGTCCTCCCGGGGCGGCAGCGCTGTTCGACCGAAGCTNGCGTTTCCTTGCCGAGTTCTGACGTGAATAACATGCTTCCTGAATATATTAACGGCTCAAGAGGCAGTGCCCCATGAGAGATTTGCGCTAAGAAATCGGCGGCCCCGGTCTCAGCCAATCAGCAGGAGCGTGCCACCCTGGGCCAGAATGCCCGCGATTCCCGCGGGAATCACCACGAGTAGAAACTTCGACCACGAAGTCCGGTCGATCCAGGGGCGTCGGTCGTTCAGTCCCTGGTTGGTCTGCCCGCATTCGGGGCAGATCGAGGTGGTGTCCGCCTCGAGCGTTTCGAGGTGGTAGCCGCAGCCGGCGCAGTCCCGAGTGTCGCGTATCGGCGGCTTCCACTCCATGAACATCTTCTGAAAGAGCCATGCCAGAAGCACGATGGCCAGGGTGGCGATGTTGATCAGGGTGCCCTGGACGAGTGTCGACGCCAGCGTGGTTGTGAAGTTGCCCAGTCCGTATCCTTTCGCGAGCACGTCGCCGACCATCACCGCGATGATTCCGGGGAACATGTCGACGGTCATCGCGGCGCCGGGGATGATGCAGGTGGCGAGTCGTATTCCGTATCCGACCTTCAAAGATCGCGCGATGAACGGCCGTTGCAGGCGGCGTCGAAATCGGCCGCTCGAACTCACCACACCGATGCAGCCGCCGTAGAGACCGATGCCGAGAATCATCGCGGCCGGTGAGGCCTGCTGGCCGACCCACCCGAGGATGAAACTCGCGGTGCCCGCGACGTAGGCGATCACGATCCAGAGGATGCATCGTCGGACCGTCGCGCGGGTCGAAAGGCGGGGTACGGGTTTGGAGGGTCCCGTGGTGGGCGGGGCAGGCGGCGCGATCGCTGGCGTGTTCGCGGCGTCCGACTCCGTCACGTGAGGATCTCCCGGACGATGCGCGCCGATTCGACGCCGGTCAGGCGGACGTCGAGTCCCTGGTGCGGGACGCTCAGTCGTTGATGATCCAGACCCAGCAGGTGAAGCATCGTGGCATGCAGGTCGCGAACGTGGACCACGTCCTGAACCGCGTCGTAGCCGAGTTCGTCCGTCGACCCGTGGGTCACGCCGCCTCGGACGCCGCCACCCGCGAGGAACATCGAGAAACCCTTGATGTGGTGATCCCGGCCGGGATCGCTGCCACCGCCCTGGGACATCGGGGTGCGTCCGAACTCACCACCCCAGACCACCAGCGTGTCCTCGAGCATGCCGCGTCGCTTGAGATCCTGCAGCAGGGCCGCGGTCGGTTGATCGCACTTGTCGCAACACACGTCCATGTACTGCTTCAGGCCGCCGTGGTGATCCCAGCCGCGGTGGTAGAGGTGGATGAAGCGGACGCCGCGTTCCGCGAGTCGGCGGGCGAGCAGGCAGTTGCTGGCGAAGGAACCGTCGCCCGGGACCGCGCCGTACATCTCGAGGGTTTCGGGCGACTCCTCCGAGATGTCCATGAGTTCGGGGATCGACGCCTGCATCCGAAATGCGAGTTCGTGTTGCGCGATCCGCGAGTCGATCTCGGGATCGCGGGTCGTCTCGGCCCGGAGTCGATTCAGCTCCGCGACCGCGTCGACCAGGCTGGACTGGCAGTCGGTGGTGATGCCGGGGGGATTCGCGACATAGTGCACCGGATCGCCCTGCCCGTGGAACTCCACGCCCGAGAGCTTGCTGGGGAGGAATCCGCTCGACCACTGCCGGGCCGCGATGGGCTGTGGATTGCGGCCGCCCACGCTGGTCAGCACCACGAAACCGGGCAGATTCTCGCTGAGGGAACCGAGTCCGTAGTTCACCCAGGAGCCCATGCTGGGGCGATCCGGCACGATGGTCCCGGTGTTCATGAAGGTGTGGGCGGGATCGTGGTTGATCTGTTCGGTCACCATCGAGTTCACGATGGCGATGTCGTCGGCGCAGGTCGCGATGTGGGGGAGGTAGTCGCTGATCGACTGGCCGCTCTCGCCGTGCCTGCGGAAGGTGGCGCGGGATCCGAGGCAACGCAGTTCCTTGCCCTGCAACTGGGCGATGGGCATGCCTTGGGTGTAGGACTCCGGCATCGGCTGGCCGTCGAGTTCCACGAGGCGCGGCTTGTGGTCGAAGGTCTCGAGGTGACTTGGGCCGCCGGCCATGCAGAGAAAGATCACCCGCTTCGCCTTCGGGAGCATCGGCGGCGGCGTGAGTCCCGCGGCGGACACGCCCGGAAGCGCTCCGGGCCATTGGCTGAGCGACGCGGCCCCGAGACCCATCGACAGCGAGCCGAGAAACCGGCGTCGGCTCATCGCGTCGAGTTCGGCGAGGATGTCGGACATCGGTTCATTCACGGGTGTAGGTCTCGTGAAGGTTGAGGATGGCTCGACAGGTCTGGATCCACGCGGCGAACTCCGCCGGGGGGACGTCGGCCGGCGATCCGGCCGGACCACCCGAGGCGTTCGTGCCGACGAGCGTGATCGCGTTCTGGGGCATGTCCCCGAAGTCCCGTCGAGCCTTCTCGAGCAGGCGATCCAGCACCGCCAGTTCCGATTCGACCGGGCTTCGGCCGAGGGTGATCCGCCAGGCGTTCACGAGGCGTTCGCGGTCCGATCCGCGGTCGGGCGGGGCGGGGTCGTCGCCCAGGACCCGGGCCGCCAGCCCACGGGCCGCCGCGACGAAGACGGGATCGTTCATCAACACCAGCGCGGCGAGCGGCGTGTTCGACACCGAGCGTGCGGCGACGCACGCTTCGCGGGACGGCGCGTCGAACGCCTTGAGCATCGGATGCAGGAACTGTCGTTGCCAGTGCACGTAGACGCCACGTCGCCACTGGGTGTCGTCGGTGTCCGGTTGGTACCGCCGGGTCGGAAAGTTTAGATGTCGATAGAGCCCGGGCGGCTGGGGGGGCTTGACGCTCGGGCCCCCACGCCCGATGTCGAGCAGCCCGCCGGCCTGCAATGCGGTGTCGCGCACGAATTCGGCGTCGAGCCGGTGGCGGGTCTGTCGGGCGTAGTGGAGATTCGCGGGGTCGAGCATCGCCGTGTCACCGGCGGGGATCGAAGATCGGGCATAGGCATCGGTGAACGTGATTCGGCGAACCAGCGCCTTGACGTCCCATCCGGACTCGATGAACTCGATCGCCAGCAGGTCCAGGAGTTCCGAATGCGTGGGCGGGCGTCCCTGTCCACCGAAGTCCTCCTCGCTCGGGCAGAGTCCCTCGCCGAAGAGCATCGCCCAGATTCGATTCACGAACACGCGGGCGGTCATCTCGCCGATGCCCCCGTCGCTGGCGGGAGTCCCCAGCCAGTCCGCGAGATCGAGCCGGTCCGCCCGTGGTCGTGCGGGATCTCTTCGAGGAACCTCGCCGAGGAAGGCGGGGACGGCCGGAAGGACGGTCGGTCCGGTCTCGTCGAGCCAGTCGCCCCGGGGCAGCACCCGGACCTCACGCGGCGTCTCGAGGCGGCGGGTGTAGAGCGTCGTCGGGAGCATCGACCCGATTCGCTCGCGCTCCGAATCGATGAAGGCGAGTGACGTCCTGGCGTCGGCGATCACCGGATCCGTCGATCGCCGGTGAGCCGCGATGGCGAGTCTGTCCACCGTGGTCCGGTCGGGCGCGGGCCGCCGTAACGCCTCCACGACCTCCGGTGGTGCCGGGCCCGGATGTCGGATCGTCGCCGCGTCCCATCGGACCGTGCCGCCGAACTGGGTGAAGGCGATCCCGTCGAGTTCATCCCCTGCGGCGAGGCCGAGGTCGGTGAGTGGAACCGCGAGTCGATGCCAGGTACCGGTCGGCGGGAGATCGTCCATCCGGCGATACGACGGTGAATCTTCCGCGGTGCGTCCGTAGGCGATCGAGTCGTCGCCCCAGCGGGCGCGATGCTCCCAGGATCCGTTGGCATGGGCCTGCAGCATCACCGCGGCGGGTGGATCGTCGGGGTCGAGGTGGATCCAGGCTTCGAGCACCGAATCCGGTTCGATCCGGATCCGTCGATCGGTGTCGACGGTGTAGTGCTGGACGAGTCCGTCGGACCGCTGCACGCGATACTTCATGCCACGGTGGGCCGCGATCCCGGGGTCGGCTCGGAAGGTCCAGTCACCGCTCGCAGTGCCGCCGGTGTCGAGGACGTCGTCGACCCAGGTGCGCCAAGCGGCGCGCTGCTGCCGGGCCTGGCCCCGCTGGA
>NZFT01000121.1 GCA_002690755.1 Phycisphaerae bacterium | reverse complement strand
ATCGGCCGCCTCGCGCTTCACGGAGACGGATCCACGGTGGCATCAATCGGCTCGGGCAACCTCGGTCAAACGGCCGTCTGGCGATGGCGGCTGCGCTCCGCCGGCCTGCGGGCCCTGCCGGACTTCCTGATCATCGGGGCGATGAAATCGGGTACCTCGAGCCTCTTCCACCATCTCACCCAGCATCCGGAACTCGTTCCGGCGTTCAAGAAGGAGATCCACTACTTCGATCAGGACGAGGCGTCGTTCGGTGGTCGGACCGAAAACCTCGCCTGGTACCGCTCCCATTTTCCCATCAAGGCGATGATCCCGTCTCGATCCCTCGTCTACGAAGCGACGCCGAAGTATCTGTGCCATGAGACTGCAGCGAGACGGATCTCCGAAGTCGTTCCGAACGCCAGGATGGTTCTGACGCTCCGGAATCCATCAGATCGTGCGATCTCCCATTATTTCCACGAGCGATCCAACCCGCCCGACCCCGAATCGCTCCATGCGGCGATGTGCGAAGACGTGGACCGGTGCAGATCCCTCGGGAGGTCCGACGTGGCGGCTTCCGAACCGATCGACTACACGTCCTACGTCGGGCGCGGGATCTATCGGCCGCAGATCGAACGATTTCTCGAGTACTTCGATCGAACCGACCTGCACGTGATCGAAGGTGAACGATTCTTCGAGGATCCGGGTCCGGTGCTGGCGGACCTCTTCGCCTTTCTCGGCGTTCGAAAGGATGTTCCGATCCGGGATCTCGCGGCGCAGAACGTATCGCAGCGCGACCAACTGGTCTGGCCACGGACCCGTGCCGTCCTGGACGAGTTCTTCAGACCGCACAACGAACGGCTCTTCGAACTTCTCGGGACTCGATACGACTGGAACCAGGCCGAGTAGTCACCGACCAGGCCGGAAGAATCCCGGTGGCCCGTCCCAGACCACGCGCTTCGGAATTCGCCGTAACGCCGAACCCCCGATCCAACCTGATCCGACCTGATCCGACCTGATCCGAGACCAAAAAGACAAGCCCGCGTCCTCTCGGACACGGGCCTTGCTTGAACTCCCCCACTTGGACTCGAACCAAGGACCTAGCGGTTAACAGCCGCTCGCTCTACCAACTGAGCTACAGGGGATCGGAGACGCGTAAGCGTATCGAGACGATCGGCTGCGTCAAGGGCCATGCTTGAGTGGATTGCGGATTTTGAGTCGCCAGAGCCGATTCGACCCCTTGGATCCTTGATTCCAGGTCGGTTTTCCGGCGTCCGCGGCTTGCCCGGAATCGCCGCTTCGGTATACTCTTCGATTCTTCGGAGCGTTCCGCTCCCCGACCATTTCGACGGCTCCGACCGTCCCCTCCCCGAGCCCCTGGAGCGTCCCGTGAAGGACAAGATCCACCCCGAGTACCACCCCGAGTGCAAGGTCTACTTCCGAGGCGACGTCGTCATGACGGTCGGCGCCACGGTTCCGGAGATGCACGTCGAAGTGTGGTCCGGCTCGCACCCCTTCTACACCGGCAAGAGCGCGTTCGTCGACACCGCCGGCCGGGTCGAGAAGTTCCAGCGCAAGTTCGCCGGCAACTACTTCGACAAGAAGAAGAAGAAGTAGACCGCGGAGGGGTTCGGTCCCCTCCCTGATACGGTCATACCCGCGACCTCACCGAGGCCCGCGCCGCCTGATGCGGCCGCGGGCCTTGTTGCGCTTCCGGGCCTTCATCTCCACGTCAGGTGCACGGTCAGGTGCACGCCCCTCCTGCATCGCGTTCCAGATCATGCCCGTCGAACTCCCCGCCGATCTCCGCCGCAAACTCGAGGAGCTTCGTGAACAGCACGAGGATCTCGGCCGTCGACTCGAGGATCCCGCGGTCCTCGCCGATCATCGCGAGGTCGCCCGGCTCGCGTCGAAGCGCAAGGCGCTGTCCAGCGTCGTCGAGGGACTCGTCGCCTTCGACGCCGCGGCCGGCGAGCGCACGGAGTATCGGGCCGCGATCGAGGCCGACGACGATTCCGAACTGATCGCCCTCGCCCGCGAGGAACTCCCCGCCCTCGAACGCCGGCTCGCGGAACTCGCCGCGTCGATCCAGTCCGAGCTGGTCAGCGCCGACGACCGCTCGGTCGGATCGGTGATCCTCGAGATCCGGGCCGGGGTCGGTGGAGATGAAGCCGGCCTGTGGGCCGGCGACCTGCTCGAGATGTACCGACGCTACGCCGCGGATCGCGGATGGCGATTCGAAACCATCAGCGTGTCGGGCGGCGACGCGGGCGGCGTCAAGGCCGCGGTGGTGCAGGTCGTGGGCGACGGTGTCTGGAGCGACCTCGGATTCGAAGGGGGCACGCATCAGGTGAAGCGGGTCCCCGCGACCGAGACCCAGGGTCGGGTTCACACGTCGACCGCGACCGTGGCGGTCCTCGCGGAACCCGAGGCGGTCGAGATCAAACTCGATCCGGACGAGGTGAAGGAGTCGATCACCACCGCCCAGGGCCCGGGCGGTCAGAACGTCAACAAGGTCGCGACCGCGGTGCATCTGATCCACGAGCCCACCGGAATCGAGGTGCGGATGCAGGAGACCAAGAGCCAGACGCAGAACCGCGAACGGGCTTGGACGCTCCTGCGGGCGCGGCTCTTCGAACGCCAGAAGGCCGAACGGGACGCGGCCCGCTCCGCGACGCGGAACTCCATGATCGGCCGCGGCGGCCGCGCCGAGAAGATCCGCACGTACCGGGCGAAGGAGAACATCGCGGTCGACCACCGGATCGGCGAAAGCGTCAATCTCGGCGCCCTGCTCGGCGGCGGCCTGCAACCGCTGGTCGATTCACTCCGCCGCGAAGAGACCGCGCGGCGGCTCGCCGCCCTGTGAGTACGGGGCGGCTCCGGACACGCCGACGCGACGCCGGCGTCAGGGTTCGATGAAGTGTTCCGAAGCGTCGAGGAACGGCTCGATCCACTTCGTTTCGAATCGTTCCATGGTCAGTTTCAGGCTCTCGTCGTCGATGCCCCACAGACACGCCCGGGGCTCCAGAAGTTCCGGATCCAGCAGGAGCTGACACGCGTTCTCGATCGCGTAGGCGCAGGGAAGCCGATTCGCGAAGAAGGCGCTGGCGGCGTTGACCGCGGGATCCCCGATCGCCACGGTGGGCTGCCGACGAAGCACGTCGTCGTTCAGGAACCAGACGTCGGTGACCACGATGGGAATCGGACCACCGCGATCCATCGCGAAGCCGCGGTCGACGAGGATCGATCGCATGCGACGGACCAGCAGGTTCGCCCAGGGGCGATCTGCGATCTCCGCCCGGGGGTGCGCCCCCACCACCACCGCGATTGCGCGTCCCGCCTCGAATTCGAGATTCGGCGGGGTATCGAGGCGTTCCTGTTCGAAGGTCGGATCCGAAGTCATGAAGCGATTCCGAGAGCGTCATCGATCGCGATCGGCGACGACCGATCGACCGGCATTGCAGTCATCGACCGTTTCACCATCGGAACTCGCGGATTGGGATTCGAAGTCCGTTCTCACGACGTTGAATCCGCTTGCCGATCCGGTAGGATCTGGCCTCCCCCGAAACCAGTTCTGGAGAACGAAAGATGCTGCTCGCCGCCCTCACGCTCGCGTTTCCCATCGCCTCGACACCCCCCCCGACGCTTCCGGATGCGGAGATGCCGGCGCCGCCGATGATCCTCGAACGACTGGGCGCCCATCGCCGTCCGGTCGCGACCGAATCCGAGGAGGCCCGTCGCTGGTTCGACCAGGGCCTCGCCCTCATGAACGGCTACAACTTCGACGGGGCGATCGCCTCGTTCATGGAAGCGACCCGACACGACCCCGACTTCGCGATGGCCTGGTGGGGCATCGCCTACGCGTCCGGCCCGAACCAGAACAACCCGGCGATCGTCCCCCCCAAGGATCAGTGGTCGCACGCGGCCGCGAAGAAGGCGTTCGACCTTCGGGCCCGCGAAAGCGCTGCGAATCAGGCGTTGATCGAAGCGCTCGTCTCGCGGTACGAGTATCCGATGCCCGAGGATCTCACCGAACAGAACGAGGCCTACCTGGCCGAGATGCGGAAGGTCGCCGAGGCCTTCCCCTTCGACCCTGACATCCAGACCTGGACCGCCGAGGCGATGATCACGCTCCAACCCTGGGCCTACTGGAGCCCGGACGGCGAGCCGCTCGACCGCACGCCGGAGTTCCGGGCGATCCTCGAAGGCGTGATGCGGCAGGATCCGCGGCACCCGGGGGCGAACCATCTCTACATCCACGCGATGGAATCGTCGCCGTGGCCGGAACTCGCGGAGCCGGCGGCCGATCGCCTGATCGACCTCATCCCCGCTGCCGGACACCTCGTGCACATGCCCTCCCACATCTGGATGCAGACCGGACGCTACGACGACGCCGCGGAGTGCAATCGGCGGGCGGCCGCCCTCGACGACCAGTGGTTCGAAGGTGATCCGAACGCCGGCGAGTACCGCATCTACATGTCGCACAATCGCCACTTCCTGGCCTGGGCCGCGACCATGCAGGGACGTCGTCGCGAAGCGATCACTTCGGCGAAGGCGATCTGGACCGAAGTGCCTCCGCCGCTGATGGAAGCCCTCGCGATGGCGACCGACGGCATCGCGTCCTGCAAGTGGCACGCCCTGGTCCGCTTCGGCATGTGGGAGGACATCCTCGCCGAACCCGCGGATCCGGCGTGGGCGAAGGTCAACCACTGCCTGCGGCACTACGCCCGTGGGGTGGCCTTCGCGAACACCGGAAGAATCGACGAAGCCCGTTCCGAACTCGTCGCGTTCGACGAGGCGGTGAAGGGCCTCGACGGTCTCGAACGCTGGCTCGGCAACCAGCCCGCGGCGGAGATCATGCCGCTCGCCCGACTCGTGCTGCGCGGCGAGATCGAATACAAGGCCGGCAACCCGGACGTCGGCCTCGACCTGCTGAAGCAGGCGTGTGCCGCCGAAGAAGCGATCATCTACGCGGAACCGGCGCCCTGGATGATGCCCGCGCGTCACGCCTACGGCGCCCTGCTGGTCGCCGAAGGTCGATTCGGCGACGCGGAGAAGGTCTACCTCCGCGACCTCGAGGTGTACCCCGCGAACGGCTGGGCCCTGCTCGGCCTGCGTGAAGCCCTTCGCGGCCAGGGCCGCGACGACGAGGCGACGCGGATCGATCAGTCGTTCCGTCACGCCTGGAAGAGCGCCGACGTCATGCCGCCGGCCTCGTGCTACTGCGCCACGCCGGTCGCGTCCCGCTGAAGACATCGCCCGCAATCACGAACCGACGGCCGCCGGTCACGCGATCGGCGGTCGTCTTCGTTCCGTTTCGAGTCGCATCGCGACGCACGGATCGGGCGATGATTCGGGATCACTTCGACTGCTGGAGCGGCCAGGGGCGGACACCGCATCGTGCGGCCCAGGCGTCGTACATCGCCATCATCCCCACCACCCGCGCGGGCTCCTCGGCTGCGCGATTCCGAGTTTCAGTCCGATCCGCGACCAGGTCGTACAGCTCCCACGGCCCGCGGTGTCGGGACACGAGCTTCCAGCGACCGCGGCGGACGGCGCGGTTCCCCTCGTGCTCCCAGTAGATCGCCTCGCGATCCACGTCACCCCCGTCGAAGGCCGGGGCGAGACTGACGCCTTCGACCGACTCGACCGGCCGACCGTCGATCTCCTTCGGCGGGGTCGCCCCGGCGAGGTCGAGAAACGTCGGCAGCAGATCGATCACGTGGCCCGGCGCGGTCCGGAGTTCGCCTCGAACGTCGATGCCCGCCGGCCAGTGGACGATGCACGGGCTCGCGATCCCACCCTCGTGGACGTGATGCTTGTAGAACCGGAAGGGCGTGTTGGAGGCGTTGGCCCAGGGGATGCCGTAGCTCTGGTAGCTCTCGTCGTCGCCCGGCATGACCTCCGGATCGTTGCCCCGCGCCACCGATCGCCCGTCGTGGGTCTCCTTCGGGATGCTCAAGCCTCCCCACCCGGCGGTGATCTCCTCGGCGCAACCTCCGTTGTCGGCGATGAAGACGAACACCGTGTTCTCATACGTTCCGGTCTCTTGAAGCGCCTCGACGATGTCCCCGATTCCCCGATCGAGCTGCTCGACCTGCGCCGCGTAGACCTCCATCCGCCGGGCCTGCCATTCGGGATTCGTCACCTCGGCCCAGGGCTTCACCCGCCCGTCCCGCGGCGTCATCGGCCAGTCCGCATCGACGATTCCCATCGCCTTCATCCGAGCGTGTCGGTCCCCCCGCATCGCGTCCCATCCCGTGTCGTACCGACCCGCGCACGCTTCGATGTCTTCAGCGCGGGCGTGAAGCGGCCAGTGCGGCGCGGTGTGCGCGACGTAGAGCAGGAACGGTCGTTCATCGCCGGACGCGGCGTGGCGGCGGATGTAGTCGGCCGCTTCCTCGTTGATGCGATCGGTGTAGTGGAAGTCCGCGCGGTCCCGCTCGATGTAGTCCTCCCCGCGGGCGAGGGTGATCGGGTCGTAGAAGCTGCCCGCGCCGTGGATCGTGCCGTAGAAGGACTCGAAGCCGCGGTCGACGGGCCAGTTCGTGCGGACCTCGGGCTCGATCGCCTCGCGGGGCTTCCCCAGGTTGTGCGTGACGTGCCATTTCCCGCTCATCCCGGTGGCGTAGCCGGCGGCCCCGAGCGACTCCGCCATGGTGGCGCTGTCGCGGGCCAGCTCGCCGCGGTAGCCCGCGGTCCCCCGGTCGTCGACCATGTGGCCGATTCCGGCCTGGTGGGAATAGCGTCCGGTCAGGAGCGCGGCCCGGGTCGGGCAGCAGCGGGCGGTGTTGTAGAAGTGGGTGAACCGGACGCCGTTCGCGGCGAGCCGGTCGAGATTGGGCGTGCGGATCTCGCCGCCGAAGCACCCGATGTCCGAGTAGCCCATGTCGTCGGCCATCACCAGCACGAAATTCGGCCGGGTTTCCGGATCCCGCGGGGGCGCGGGACACGCGATGGCGGTGGCCACCACGAAGAACGCGAGCGAAGCAAGAATCGCCATGTGGGATCTCCGAGCGATGGATCAGTGCGGCAGCGGGAAGCGTTCGCAGAAGCGGCGGATCTCCTCGCGGACTTCGCTGCAGGTCGCGGGATCGCCGCCGGAAGCCATCACGCGATCGAGCCACGCCGCGACCTGGACCATCTCGGGCGCCTTGAGGCCGCGGGTGGTGAGGGCGGGCGTGCCCAGCCGAAGACCACTGGTCACCATCGGCGACCGCGGATCGTTGGGGATGCCGTTCTTGTTGACGATGATCCCGGCGGTCTCGAGCCACTTCTCCGCATCCGCCCCGGTGAGTTCCGCGTCGCGGGGCCGGAGGTCGACGAGCATGAGATGGTTGTCGGTACCGCCCGAGCAGAGCCGGTAGCCGTGCCCGACCAACGCCTCGGCGAGGGCCTTCGCGTTTTCCACCACCTGGGCGGAATACGCCTTGAACTCGGGCTGCAAGGCTTCGCCGAACGCGATCGCCTTCGAGGTGATCGCATGCATGAGGGGGCCGCCCTGGCTTCCGGGGAAGACCTTGCGGTCGATCTTCTTCGCGATCTCGGGATCGTCGGAGAGCGCGAGCCCCCCGCGCGGACCGCGAAGGGTCTTGTGGGTCGTCGTGGTGACCACATGCGCGTGCGGGAACGGTGACGGATGCCCCCCCGCCGCGACCAGCCCCGCGATGTGGGCGATGTCGGCCATGAGGTACGCCCCCACCTCGTCGGCGATCTCGCGGAAACGAGCGAAGTCGATCACCCGCGAATACGCGGAGTAGCCGCAGATGATCAGTTGCGGCTTGCATTCGCGGGCGATCGCGGCGATCGCGTCGTAGTCGAGCAGCTCGGTCTCGGGATCGAGGTCGTAGTCGACGATGTTGAAGTAGGTGCCGCTGAAGTTCGGCTTCAGGCCGTGGCTGAGATGTCCTCCCGAACTGATCGGCAGACTCAGCACGGTGTCACCCGGCTTGATCAGGGCCATGAACGCCGCGATGTTCGCATTCGCACCGCAGTGAGGCTGGACGTTCGCGAAACCACAGCCGAAGAGCTGCTTCGCCCGATCGCGGGCGAGATCCTCGACCACGTCGTGGAATTCACAGCCGCCGTAATAGCGCTTGCCGGGGTAGCCCTCGGCGTACTTGTTGGTCATCCAGGTGCCGGCGGCGTGCATCACCGCGGCGCTGACGTGGTTTTCACTGGCGATCAGTTCCAGCGTCGACCCCTGGCGATCCGCCTCGGCGACGAGCACGTCGGCGACCTCGGGATCGGCGGCGCGGATCAGGTCGACGACGCTGCGGCTGATGGGGTCCTGATCGATGACGGACGTGGATACGGTCTGGGTGTCGCTCATGCGGGAAGTGTAGATCCGAAATCCGTTCCCCGGGTCACGGTATTCCCATGCATCCCCGGAATCGACCGAAACGACGAACTCGGAGGCCCGACTCCGGAAGCCGACCGCCGAGCGACGCCATCGCGGTCGAGCATCGATGCTTCAACGCAACATCGAGGCGATCGGACGGACCCCGAGACCCAGGACGACCGCGGCGGACAGACCGATCGTGATGATGCTGAAGAGGACGATCGACCAGACCTCCAGTCGCGGAAGTCGGCGATACGCTGCCCCCATGCCCACCGATTCTCCGACCAGCATGACGCCGGCGCGGGCGGGCCAGTACCGGATGCTCGCCACACCGACCGGGCCGTTCTTCGTGACCCGCGATGCCGAGGGTTCGATCGAGACCGGCTGGCGTGACATGCTCGACGGGGCGGGCGGCGG
>NZFT01000120.1 GCA_002690755.1 Phycisphaerae bacterium | reverse complement strand
CGACGATCGCGTCGAACGCCGCCCAGTTGCGGGCGGCCTGCCCGCGACCGCCGTAGACCACGAGCTTCTCGGGATGCTCGGCGACCTCGGGATCGAGGTTGTTCATGAGCATCCGCATGGCGCCTTCGGCGGCCCAGGTGCGGCAGGTCTTTTCGGCGCCCCGGGGGGCGGTGATCACGCGGTTTTCGGCGGCGGTATCCATGGCCGGATTGTAGGCCTCGGCGTCGTCGATCGGCGTGGTTCGATGGAAAACCTCGTGAGTGAAACGATGTTTTCGGACCGCGATGGTCCGTCTCGGGCCCGTGATGCCGGGGTCCTCAACCGAGGCCGCCCGTCGCGATCAGTTTAGCGACCGCGGCGATGTCGGGGGCGGGGCTGCGATCGTCTCCGAGCGGGGGGACGCGTTCCCGAATGGCCGCGTGGGCGGTCTCGACGTCCAACCCGCTGCGAAGCGGTCGTTGATGTTCGAAGGCCTGGGCCATGGTGAGGAGTTCGATCGCGATGATGTCGCGGAGCAGGTCGACGGATCGCCGGGCGAGGAGGCCGGCGGTCGCGCCCATCGAGTTGTAGTCCTCGATCCCCGCGCTGGTCGGGATGTTCGCGACGCTCGCGGGATTCGCGATGGTCTGCATCTCGCTCACGCAGGCCGCGGCGGTGTACTGGGCGATCATCAGCCCGCTCTGCAGCCCGGGATCCTCGGCGAGGTAGGGCGTCACCGGATTGTGGGCGTCGTGCCCGGAGAGCACCCAGTAGACCCGGCGTTCCGAGATGCCGCCGACGTGGCACGCCGCGACCCGAAGGCCGTCGAGGGTGATCGCCAGCGGCATGCCGTGGAAGTTGCCGCCGGAGAGGATCTCCGAGCCGCCGGCGTCGTCGAGGAACACCAGCGGGTTGTCGGTGACCGCGCCGAGTTCGTATTCGATGGTGCGCCGACCGTTCGCGATGGCGTCGCTCGCGGCCCCGAGGACCTGCGGGATCGCCCGCAGGCAGTAGGGGTCCTGCACTCGGGGATCGTCGTCACGGTGGGCTTCGACGATCTCGGAACCGGCGAGCAGTCGGCGGAGTTCGGCCGCGACCGCGATCTGGCCCGGCTGGCAGCGTGCTGCGTGAATCCGCGGATCAAGCGGCCCGTGGCTCGCCCGGCAACCGTCGAGGCTCATCGCGGAGGCGATGGTCGCGGCGCGGAGGATCCGTTCGAGGTCGAACACCGCGAGGGCACCGCAGGCCGCCATGAGGTGCGTCCCGTTCAGGAGGGCGAGCCCTTCCTTGGCGGCGAGGGCGATCGGTTCGAGTCCCAGTCCGGCCAGCACCGGCGCGGTCTCGCGTCGCGTGCCTTCAAAGGTCACTTCGCCTTCGCCGAGCAGGACCAGGGCGAGGTGCGCGAGCGGGGCGAGATCCCCGGACGCGCCGACCGAGCCGCGACTGGGGACCACCGGCGTGACGCCGGCGTCGAGCAGGGCGAGGATCCGGTCGACGAGTTCCGGACGGACCCCGCTGTGACCGCGCACGAGACTGGCCGCGAGCAGCAGCATCATCGCCCGCACCAGATCGACGTCGAGGGGATCGCCGACGCCTGCGGCGTGGCTCCGCACGATGTTGGTCTGCAGCGTCGCGAGCTGTTCCGGGGGAATCCGGACCTTGGAGAGCGAGCCGAAACCGGTATTGATCCCGTAGACGGCACGGTCGTGGTCGGCGATGTCGTCGATCACCGCCCGGGCGGCCCGCATGCGGTCCCGGACCGCGGACGCGATGTCGATCGCAACGCGTCCGCGGGCGACGGCGGCGACCGCTTCGATGGAAAGCGGACGGCCATCGAGCGTGATCGTCGACGGAAGGCTGGTCATCGGTCGGGACTCCTCGGCGGAAGGTGGCGACGGCGAGGACCGAGGATACCGTGTCGGACCCGGTGGTCTTGGTTTGCCGCGCCGAGCGGGTCGCCCGAATCGATTATTAAAAGCTTCTCGGCTTCGCCCCTGGTGGCGTCCTTCGGGGGGTCCACCGGCCTTCAAGCCGCGTTCCGACCGCACCCGCGAGGTTCGACGCAGAACCCCGATTCATGACTCAGGTTGCGGTGTTTCGTGACGTGAAGAAAAGTCTCGATTCAGAGGATTCAGCGTGTTATTTTCGAGGGATGGGTGTGACGTCGACCAACAAGGTTCCGCGGGCGGTGAAGGTTCTCTTCACTGGCTACATGGCGGTGTTCACCTCCGTCTACTGGTATCTGTACGGGCCGACGAATTTTCTCTATCTCTGTAATGTGGCGCTGTTCCTGGCCCTGATCGGCATGTGGACGAAGAAGTCCCTGCCGATGAGCATGGCTGCACTGGGCGTCACGGTTCCCTCGATCGTCTGGATCGTCGACTTCGCCTCCCACCTGTTCGGTCCGCCTTTGATCGGCATGACCAGCTACATGTTCGATGAGAACGCGACGCTCTTCGTTCGCAGTCTGGCGCTGTTTCATTTCTGGCTGCCGCCACTGGCGATCTGGCTGGTGATCCGCATGGGCTACGATTCCAGGGCGGCCTTCGCTTGGATCGCGACGGCGTGGGTGTTCCTCCTGGTGTGTTACCTCTGGACGCCCGCATCGCCGCTCGAGGCGATCGATCCAAAGAAGCCATCCAACATCAACCTTTCGTTCGGATTGACCGGCAGGCAGACTCGGATGCCCGGAATCGTATGGCTGGGCATCCTCATGCTCCTTCAGGCGGTTGTCGTGGTCGTGCCGATGCACTGTCTCCTCAAGCGGTTCGCAGCGCCGGCATCGACTCGGCCGAGCGGGCTCCTGCCACGACTCCGATTCAGCCGTATCGAGCCCTCCGGGCGAACCGCCTGACTTGCCGGTGATCGTGATCGCGGGTCAAATACACCGCATGATCGACGCCACCAAGCGATACGTCGCCCTCTTCGGGGGCATGGGCGCGTGCATGCTCGTGATGGCCCTCGCCGTCGGCGGGCTCCGGTCCGTGCAGGGCGTCCCCGGGCCGACGGTCGGGCTCGCGGCATCCCCGGTGTCGGCGGCGATCGGAATCCTGCTGGCGCTGGTGGTCGCGGTGGCGATCGCCCTCGTGGTGGGCCGGGTCGTGAATGCCGCGGTGGGGGCCTTCGTGCTCGGCACCGGGATCGCGGTCCTCTCGATGCAGTGTGGAACCCACGCGAACGCGGTGTTCGTCGACGCCGGCCCCGTGGCCATGGCGATCGAGACGCTGGTCTGGGGCGTGCTGGTGCTGCTGATGGCCATGGCCCTGATGCGATTCACCGGTCCGCTGCCGGATCAGCCGTGGAACGATCCGAAGGCGGCCTTCGACCCTCGGGCGGTCTTCTCGACCGAGGCGGTCCGGTCATCCTGTGCCGGCTTCCTGATGCTCGCCGCGGTGTGGGTGTTCCTCAGCAACGATCTCAAGGGGCAGGCGATCTTCGCCGCCACCGCCGGGGCGATCTTCGTGGGGCTGGTCGGTCGGATCCTCGCACCCCGCACCCAGCCGGTGCTGCTCTTCGCGGCCCCAGTGCTCGTCGGGGCCCTGGGGCAGTTCGCGGTCGTCGTGACCGGCGGCGACGGCGCGGCGGCGTTCGTGGCCGGAACCAGCCCACGGCTCGGCATGGCCATGCCGATGGACTACGCCGCGGGGGCGCTCATGGGCGTGTCGATGGGCCTCGGCTGGTCCCGGAGCTTCGTCGAGGAGCACGCGGGCGACTGAACGCACCGCCACCGGACGCGGCTCGGGCTGAAGGGGGCACGGACGGATCGGGTTCGCGCTAGAATGCGCGGATGCTCATCGTCACCGGAACCATCGGGGTCGACACCATCCACGCACCCACCGGCTCGGCCGAGGGTGTGATGGGCGGGTCCGCTGCTTACTTCGCCGCCGCCGCCAGCCATCTCGCTCCGACCCGACTCGTCGGTCTGGTGGGCGAGGACTGGCCGCAGGAACATCGCGACGTCCTCCAGTCCTTCGACGGCATCGACTTCGACGGCGTCGAGGTCCGGGCGGGCGGCGCGACTTTCAAGTGGGGCGGTCGTTACTTCGACGACATGAACCAGCGGGAGACGCTGTTCACGGAGCTGGGGGTCCTCCAGGACACGCCACCCACCGTTCCGGAGGGATTCCGCGACAGTCGGTACGTCTTCCTCGCCAACAGCCACCCGGCGGTGCAGGCCAATCTGCTCGCGCAGTTTCCGGATCGCGCCATCGCGGTCTGCGACACCATGGACCTGTGGATCAACATCGCCCAAGACGATCTGATCGCCCTGCTGAAGCAGGTCGACGGCGTGGTTTTGAACGATCAGGAAGCCATGCAGCTGGTCGAGACCCGGAACGTGGTCGACGCGGGCCGGAAGATCCTCGAACTCGGGCCGACCTTCGCGGTGATCAAGAAGGGTGAGCACGGCGCGGTGCTGGTTCATCGCGACGGCGTCGCGGTGGTCCCGGCCTTCCCCGCCGATCACGCGTCGGTCGTCGATCCGACCGGGGCCGGCGACAGTTTCGGTGGCGGCATGATGGCGCATCTCGCCCGGCTCGATCGAACCGACTTCGAGGCGATCCAGGAGTCGCTGGCGTGGGGCACGATCATGGCGAGCTTCACGATCGGTTCGTTCGGACTGACCGGTCTCCAGGAGGCCGACGAGACCCGCATCCAGGAACGCATGGATCGGTACCGATCGATGGCTCGGATCGGCTGAGCATCCCCGACCGGGCTCGACCCGGACATTCCGTCGCCCGTCGAGGTCCCCCGGCGTTCGACTCCATCTCCGCGAGGATCCCGTCCATGTTCGCACGTCTTCTTCGTTCGTCCGGCCGACTCGTCGCACCGGTGACGGCCACCGTCGTCCTCCTCGCGGGGCTTTCCTGGACCCCCGCGGCGTTCGCCCAGGCGGGTTGGACGCCGTTCGCGGAACTTCCCGGCGCCGACGCGTACCGGGACGTCGCCCGCAACGCCCGACGCATCGGGCTCGGCGGGCGGGTCCGCGACATCCGCTTCGACGAGACCCATGCATACTTCCTCTCCGGTGACGGCTGGCAGCGGATCGAACTCGCCACCGGCGAACGCAGCGAAGCCGACGCCAAGGCCCTGCCGGCGCGGGTTCGGGCCAGCCGTGGTGGCGGACGACGTGGCGGGCGCGGCCGGGCCGCCCGTGGTCGACAGGTGACCGAGGAGCCGTCGCCCGACGGCACCCTGACCGCGGTCCATCGCGATTACAATGTCTGGCTGCGTTCCGAATCCGGTCAGGAGATTCCCGTGACCGCCGACGGTACCGAGGCGAACCGCTTCGGGACGGCCTCCTGGGTCTACGGCGAGGAACTCGATCAAAGCACTGCGATGTGGTGGTCCCCGGACGGCGCGTACCTCGCGTTCTACGAGTTCGACGTCTCCAACACCCGCGACTACTATCTGCTGGACGGCTTTTCCGAACTTCGAACCGGGATCATGCGGGAGCGATATCCGAAGGCCGGTGACCCGAACCCGATCGCCGGACTTCGAATCCTCGACGTGGAGGGCGGGGGGATCGTGACCGTCGAGGTCGGTGAGGATCCCGAGCAGTACGTCTATGCGATCCGGTGGACGCCGGACTCGAGCGAGCTGCTGTTCAACCGGACCAACCGGCACCAGAACGTGCTCGAAGTGATGGCCGCGGATCCGGACACCGGCGCGACCCGGGTGGTGGTCGAGGAGCGACAGGAGACATGGCAGCGCAACCGCCCCGAGCTGCGGTTCCTCGAAGACGGCCGGCGTTTCATCTGGGAGACCGAGAAGTCCGGCTGGAAGCGATACGAACTTCGCGATCTCGACGGGTCGCTGATCAATCCCCTGACCGGGACCACGACGCCGACCGGTGCCGCCCCCACCGAGTCGATCGTGAAGGTCGACGAGGACGCGGGCGTGCTCTGGTTCACCATGCGGAACAGCGAGACCCCGACCAACGACCAGCTGCACCGGGTCAACCTCGACGGGACCGACGAGCGCCGGATCACCAGCGTCGACCTNAACCACGGGAGTTTCCAGATCGCCCCCGACGGCCGAACGGTGGCCGCGATGCGGCAGGCGGTCGATCACGCCCCNGAGACNGTGCTCTACGNCGANGANGGTCGGGAGATCGCGGTGCTCGCGACGGGCGACGTCTCCGGACTCGNGNANGGCGGCTTCCACGGCGGCGAACTGGTGCGGTTCACCGCCGCCGACGGCACCACGCCGCTGCAGGCGGTGCTGCATCTGCCCGCCGGNGCGGANCTNGANTCCGTGGCGAAGTATCCGCTGGTGGTCGACGTCTACGGTGGACCCGAATCCCGCGGCCCCTCGAACACCTGGAGCCCGGCGAACGCCCTCTGCGAACTGGGCTTCGCGGTCGCNAAGATCGAGAACCGTGGCACCATCGGNCGNGGCAAGGCCTTCGAAGGTGCGACCTATCTNNNNCTCGGCGGCCCNGATCTCGANGANCAGGTCGCCGGCGTGAAGGCGATCCTCGCNGCCCATCCCGAGATCGACCCCGCNCGGGTCGGGATCACCGGCCACAGCTACGGCGGCTACATGGCCGCCCTCGCCCTGGTCCGCCATCCCGACGTCTTCGCCGCCGGCGTGGCGGGGGCCCCGGTCACCGACTGGCGGAACTACGACACCATCTACACCGAGCGGTACATGCGGACGCCCANGGAGAATCGCGAAGGGTACGACGCGGGCAGCGCGGTCCGACTCGCCGAGAACCTCGAAGGCGATCTCCTGCTNCTGCACGGNATGCGGGACGACAACGTGCACCCNTCGAACACCTTCCAGATGGCGGCGAAGCTCCAGGANCGGGACATCCCGTTCGAGATGATCATGTTCCCGACCGCGACCCANGGCATCGGNAGCGCCGCGTACCGCTCCGGCAAGTGGTCCTTCCTGCAGAAGCACCTCGACGGGGCGGCCACCGCCAACGAGAAACCGTGACCGAGGCCCCGACCCCGAGGCCGCTGCCCGCCGACCGCGGGGACGTCGACACCGAGCGACGCCACCCGCACGGACGATCGCTCGACGCGATGGACGTCGAGGCCCTGGTCCGGTTCCTCGCCGAGGACCAGCAGCGCGCGGTGGACGCGGTGGTCGCGGCCTCGACGCCGCTGGCGGCCCTCGTCGAAGCGACGACCGGAGCGCTCGCCGCCGGCGGTCGACTGCTCTACCTCGGGGCGGGAACCAGCGGTCGGCTCGGCGTGCTCGATGCGTCGGAGTGCCCGCCGACCTTCAACGCCGATCCCGAACGGATCCTCGGGGTGATCGCGGGCGGCGACCCCGCGCTGCGTCGATCGAGTGAAGGGGCCGAGGACGATCCCGACGGCGCCGTCGACGAACTCGATCGGATCGGCATCGGGGAAGGCGACGTGGTGGTGGGCATCGCCGCGGGCGGAACCACCCCGTGGGTCCTGGGCGGCATCGAAGTCTCCAAGCGCCGCGGGGCGGTGACGGCTTTGATCAGCTGCGCCCGACGGTCCTCACCGCCGGGATGCGATCACCTGGTGGTGCTCGCGACCGGTTCCGAACCGCTCGCGGGTTCGACCCGGATGGCCGCGGGGACCGCGACCAAGATCGCGCTCAACACGTTGACCACCGCGGTCTTCACGCGGCTGGGAAGGGTTCGCGGGGATCGAATGATCGATCTGCGGGCGACCAATGAAAAACTCCACGACCGATGCCTGCGAATCCTGCTCGAGCTCTTTCCCGATCTCGATCGGACCGAAGCCGATCGACGACTCCACGCGGCCGGTGATTCGCTGCGGGCGGCGATCGAGGCGATCGAATCGACGCGTGCGACCTCCGGCTGATCGCGCGGTGTTCGGCGTCGGTGCGAAACGACGGGCGATGCGTTGATCGAGCGAAGGCGGTGACCGATTTCGTTCCACGGAACCGGATGACGTCGACCCGTTTCCCGTGAAAAGCGACGAACCCCGCCGATCGCTCGGCGGGGTTCGTTCGTTTCTCTGCGTCCGCACCTCTCCAGTGGAGCGTGCGACGACGCGACGACCGGATCAGATCTGGTCGTTGAGGGTCTTGAGCGCCCGGACCTTCACGGCCTTGGAGGCGGGCTTCGCCTTGAACATCATCTCCTCGCCGGTGAAGGGGTTCACACCCTTGCGGGCCTTGGTCGCGGGCTTCTTCTTCACGGTCATCTTCATGCCCATGAACTTGACGGGGGTGCCCTTCTTGAGGTCGGCGACCATCATCGACTCGAGGGTCGAGACCACCGCGGTGACTTCCTTGCGGCTCATCTCGGTGGCTTCGGCGATGGTGTTGAAGATCTGGCTCTTCGTTCGCGGTGCCACGGAACCCTTGATGGTCGGGGCCTTCNTGGCGGGAGCCTTCTTGGCGGTCTTCTTGCGAACCGTCTTCTTGGCGGGGGCCTTCTTGGCGGTCTTCTTGCGGGTGGTCTTCTTCGCGGCCGCCTTGCGGACGGTCTTCTTCGCGGTCTTCTTGCGGGTCGTCTTCTTCTTGGCCATTGCAGTTGATCCTTGCTGGTCCTCTTCGGACCGCTTGTCATCCGGCCCGCCGTCTTGGCGAAGCTCGGAACTGGACGTCCCCGGGACCACTCCATCGGTCCCACCGAAGCGATCGAAGGCCTCGGCAGAGAGGGGCACAACACGAAAACCGTCGGAGTTTCTCGTGCGTTCCGCGCGAATCTAACGGTACCGACGGTCTTCGACAACACATGAGTGCGAAGGAAATGCGATGTTTTCCCCAGTTTTTTCAGCGTTTTGCCGGGGAGCCCGAGGGTCATCCGTCCGGATTCGGCGTGTTTTGCGGGGTTTCATCCACGAAGGCGGAGCCGAAATCAAAGGGATCGAACCCGGTTTCGGGCACTTCCGCATCATGGTCATCCGCGGTGAACAACCGCTCCGGTTCGACCGGCACCAGCGTGGTCTCGCCGAATTCAACGCGGGTGCCGGGCTCGAGAATCTTGCGAAGCCAGCGGCGTCCGTTGGCTCGAAGCCCGGTCTCGGATCCCGCATCGGCGATCGCCCATCGATCCTCCTCGCGGTAGATCACGGCATGGAGCGGTGAGACGGCGGGATCGTCGATCACCAGATCCGCGTGTCCGGAGCGGCCGACGATGATGCGCGGGGCGTCGCCGAGATCGAGGAGACGGACCGCCCGGTCGGAGGCGGTGCGACCGGCGAGCAGCAGCGGCAGGGGATCGGTGGCCGGAACCGGCGGCGGGTCGTCCCGCAGAAACTCGGCGGCGATCCGAAAGGGCGGTTCGGTCTCGAGTTCGACCGGGCGTGGATCGGGGCCGGTCTCGGGTTCGGGTGGATCGGTCAACCAGAGTATCACCGGTCCCATGCGGACCCAGGAGTCCTCGGTCTCGAACCGGTGGCAGGTGATCTTGCCGGCGTCGTTCGCGAGACCCGCCTTGGAGCCGAGATCCACGAGGTGCCAGACGCCTCGATGCTCGAAGAGCACCGCGTGATGTCGGCTGGTTCGGTCATCGGGGATCACGATGCTCGATCGTTCGGATCGACCGAGGGTCAGCAGGGTCCTGGGCTGCAGGGGCTGGCTGAGCAGGAGATCACCGGACGCCTTCGAGACGAGAAGTTCAGGCATGACGACAATACTACGACGCATCGCGAGAAATTCGCGACGCGTCGTAGGTTCGATCTGGATTTCCAGGAAAAACCCGGATGGATCAGGCCGTGGCGTGCGAGCCATCGGCCGCGGGGGTCACCGGCGGTCGGCCCACCGAAACGTAGGTGAAGCCGAGGTCGGCCATCTGACTCCGTCGGTAGACGTTTCGTCCGTCGAAGATCGTCTTGCTGCTGAGCATCGCGATGATCTTCTCGAAGTCGGGTGAGCGGAACTCGTTCCACTCGGTGGCGACCACGAGGGCATCCGCCCCCGCGAGGCATTCGTACATGCCGTCCGCGGCCTCGGCGGCCGGGAATTCGACCTTCATGTTTTCGAGGCCCTCGGGGCAGAACGCCTGGACCTTCGCACCGGCGTCGATCGCCATCTGCATGAGGGCGACGGACGGGGATTCGCGGATGTCGTCGGTCTTCGGCTTGAACGCGACGCCCCAGAAGGCGAGGGTCTTGCCGGTGAGATCCTCACCCATGACTTCGGTGATCTTGTTGAAGAACCAGCTGCGCTGGGCCTGGTTCACCTCGTGGACCGCCTCGTTGAGCTTGCAGGGAAGATCGACGGCGCGTCCCATCGAGCAGACCGCGAGGGTGTCCTTGGGGAAGCACGAACCGCCGTATCCGAGGCCGGGATAGAGGAACTGGTTTCCGATCCGCTTGTCGGCGCACATGCCTTCGCGGACGTTCTTGACGTCGGCGCCGTAGGCCTCGCAGAGCCGGGAGATCTCGTTCACGAAGGAGATCTTGCAGGCGAGCATCGCGTTCGACGCGTACTTCACCATCTCTGCGCTGCGCACGTCCATGAGGTAGATGGGGTTTCCCTGGCGAACGAAAGGCTCGTAGAGCTCGCTCATCGTCGTGGAGGCCGCTTCACTCTCGATCCCGCACACCACGCGATCGGGCTTCATGAAGTCGCTGATCGCATCGCCTTCCTTGAGGAATTCGGGGTTGTCGGCGATGTGGAAGGGGGCGTCGGTCCGAGATCGGATCAGATCGCGAACCTTGTGGCTGGTGCCCACCGGGACGGTGCTCTTGACCACCACGACCTTGGGCTTCTGATCCGGACCGAGGGTGTCGATCACGTCCGCGATGTCACCGGCCACGCTGAGCACGTACTGGAGATCGGCGGAACCGTCGATATCGCTCGGTGTGCCCACGCAGATGAAGATGACTTCGGCATCCTTGTACGCCGCGGTCTTGTCCGTCGTGAACTCGAGGCGACCCGCATCGGCGTTTCGCTGGATCATCTCGGAGAGACCGGGCTCGTAGATCGGGCTTTCGCCGCGATTCAGCATCGCGATCTTTCGCTCGTCCACATCCAGCGAGATCACTTCATTGCCGGTCTCGGCGAAGCAGGCTCCGGTGACGAGGCCGACGTATCCGCTGCCAACCATGGTGAGTTTCATGAAACGAAGACCTCCCGGGTCCGGTGAGCTGTCGAAGGGTGAATCGTGAAAACAGAAGAGTACCTCCGATCTCGGTCGATCTCCACGGCGACTGAACCTTCGTCAACCTGATTTCTCAGGTCGATCGCCCCGCTCGGCCGCGAGCAGGCTGGTCTTGATCTGATTCCAGCGGCTCGTGCCAACGCCGGTGCCGCCGAATCCGCCAAGATCCGTGGCCCCGATAATCCGGTGGCAGGGGACCACGATCGGCAGGGTACCCTGGCCCAGGGTCCCCAGGGACCCCAAAGGCCCAGTAAAGAGGGCCCTGGGGCCCCACAGGC